>JAADDM010000289.1 GCA_013153955.1 Gammaproteobacteria bacterium
GTTCAAGATCACTAAAATTTGATATTTCTCACATTCTAGGTTTAATTAGACATGCTGAGAAATATGTTTTTTCTCTAAATTTAGAAAGTCTTTCAACAATGTCTGTTTTTGATGCAGCTTGCTTGAAAGATAGAGATTCTAAATTTAAAGATAAGGAAAATTAATATAAATATATCTAAAGTTCGTTCAACCTAGTCTGAATTACTTCAGCTGGTCTAAAAACTTTCTTAGCAATGTCTCAGTCTGAAGAGCCCTTTTGGAAAAGATTTCCTCATCGTGAGTCATCACCGGTTTCCTCTCACTCCTTCCCTCCCCCTCAAAAGAAAAGAAAGAGTAGAAGCCGAAGAAAAAGGACCTAAGGCACTAGAGTCCTTCTACTTAGGGGCACCAATAATTGTTAAGGGTACTTGGGCTAGAGGCCTTTGGCTAGTCCGCATATCCAATCGGCAGATGACTGGGAATGATACAAACCCGCATATCTGCTCTCAAAGGATGACAAGACAGGCTTAAGCTTAATCCCAAAGTCCTTAACTTTTTAGTCAGCCTTTTAGGTACTTTCAGCCATTGCCTGGCTTCAAGTCACTACTGCTTTAGATCTAGCTACTTCTCAATATACTTGGAACCTAGCTAACCAATAACTTAGACATACCTTTGATTACTTTATTAAGATCCCGAAGTAGGACATCTGGACGGCAATTGGCTCATGTATCAGTCTCACTAACAAAGAGGGGCTGCATACATGGACTCCGGTGAACTTTCAAAGCTCCAAAAGGTTCTCACAGTAACACTGCACTATATCATCACAGATTAATCACTAAAACTGAACTAACTCAATTGAGAACTTTTGCGAGCTTTTATACCCCTTTTCATCAAGATAAGGATCTTGTCAGACAAAGGGTTGAACTAAACTGGAATGTCTGGTTGCACTCAACGTGCCTCCAACATTCCCACCGGGGCCAAAAGTGAGTGGCAACCAGCGGTTGATACCCACTGCCTAGTCTTACCATGATCGGGCGGGGAGTACCCTCTTTATTGCCTTAAAACTAACTTAAAATTACATGAAGAAATTATGTACAATAGATAATTAACTTAACACTAAATGATAGAGAGAAGACAGGTGGTGAAGCGGGATAGTTGAAGAAGTCCTTAATCCTAATATTGTCGGGAAAGCTTATTTGGCCTGAAAAAGCTTTCTCCATTCGGTAACTCGGGACGCTCCCTGTTGCGGACGAGGGGGTTGAGCTGCCAGGATGGCCTGAGGAACTATAGTTTGATACGCTGTCGTAACCACAGGCTGGGGTTGCTGCTGAGGGTTACCGTTTGCAGATCCGTTGCGCCTCTTCTTGGTGCTGGTAGATTGCTGATTGGTTACCTTTGGTTGCTGCACGGCTGGAGGTGTGGCAACCGGAGGTTCCTCTGCTTCGCGAGTGATGCGCACCGTGGGAATGCGAACTTCGTTGTTCTGCAGGTGTCTAGCTGCGAAAACCGGAAGCTGGATGAGTTCTTGTAGAAAACCCGCATGTTCCCGTTCAAATTCGTTGATGGCCTGGGCGGGCGATAACTCCTTCTTGTAAGGTGTCGCGTAGATGTAGACATCAATCGTCCTAAGCAGGATTGGCTGTCCTTGGAGATGCTCTTCCGTTACGAGGCATTGATCCGGGTCCTGGATGAGGGCATCTATTGGCACGATCGAATTGTCCTGCCGTTTTCCGAATACTGCCGTACCTATCGATTCCGGCGATGTCACGTAGCAGTACCCGACGTCCCTTGCTGTCTTTAGTAGGGCGATCATAGCCAGGTTCAGAATGGATATAGCCCTGGCTTGAAGGGCCTGCATGCATTGGGACATGCTCCAGCGTTTGGGCTTCTCAACCATTACCGTATGCGCGAGATCGGGGGCCGGCCGTCCTTTGACATGACAGCGGATGAAGAACCATGGTGTCCTTGCGGTGGAGGTCTCCATCGAAGCGTCTTCTTCGAAGAGCTTGGCCATCTCTTCAACGGTTTCTTCGCTGTTGTTACGAATTGGCTCCATTGTATATTCTTGGCAGTTTTTCGTTGACTAACTTGAAGGTTGAGGAAGTTTACTCAGTGTTGTTCAAAATCGAACTGGTGAGTTTTTTGCTCAAAGCTGCTTTTATATCCAATTTGTTAGTAAACAATTGAATATTTCAGCTGACCAAAACCGGTTTATCATACTTATTGACAAGTTGATTCACACCTTTGGTCGAAATAAAAAGTTTTCACTATCCTCCTCCCCTCCCCTAAAAGAAAGGGTGTGAGCCGGGTTTTGGGCCAGCCCGCGGTGAACAGAAAACTGCGGCCGTAGTCCTACAAGCGTAGTGACCTCAAGCCTCAATTTTTAAGCAAGGACCAGGCTGAGCATAGGCATATGTCAGCTGATTTTTATGCACGGTAATTTTCATGAACCAATTTAAGCGTAGTTAACGCTAATTGCTATTCCAATGTTTTATTACCTATTTTACATTTTTATTTTCTTTTTATTTTTTTTTTTTTTTCTAACCTGTACCTGATTTATGCAGATCTGAGGTTGAATTTTATTTGCTAGTTACTCAAGCATTGAAATCCGGGGCCGGAGGTAATGCTGTTTCGTAGCTGTGGCGTTGGCTCTGGGTCGGCCCTGGGGCGTTCCGAGGCAATGCCGCGGGTGGGACATCGTAGTTTGCGAGCCTTGTTGGATCGAAACCGTGACGTGCCTGCAGTTCCACCGTCTGAGGAATTGCTGTCCGGGCCAGGTCCGGATACAATCTCATAATGTGGGGCTGCTGGAGAAGCCTGTTAAGCAACGCAATCATCCGTTCAGCCGCTTGCTCAGTGAATCCCAAATGCGGGTCAAACATTTGGTTCATCTGGCCTCGTACTCTCCGGATTTTTGAGCTTGCTCTATTGGCTCGGAAATGAATATAGCCTGCGTAGAGGACTACGGCGGCTACTATTACTAAAATCAGCACTATCACGCCTGTGATAACTGTGATTATTGAAAGAATGTGGCTAATTTTCCAAGGGTTGGAATACTTAGCCAATCCTCGTAGTTTTACTACTTTCGCAACTTTCGCAAAAGTTGTGTTAAGCAGCATGACCTGTTGTCCCATTCGGCGTGCTTCCACAATTTTTGTGGGGCCGTCAATATGAGATTGCAAGCCTTTATGATGGACAGTGGCCTTGCACCCTGGAGGGAGTTCCAACACACCAGCATCCGTCAAGACAAAGTTCGTCAATGCGCCATCATCACATTGTACAGTAGCCGTGGCGTTAGTCTTAAATCGAAAGACGAAGCCCCGCGGGAACTTTGTAATATAGTGCTTGTTGACATAGGGTCGCCAGGCACAGTTATTGATGGGTTGGCCGACGATCTGAGCTACTCCACATGGAGCGAAAGTCGTCGCCGTTTCCTTCGCTGGAGCTCGACAACCGCTCTTCTGGCAGAGAGAGAGTTGCAGCTCGGTTAAAGGAATAAAGGCAGAGCCCCTGCTTCGCATCGCGATTAAGGGGGTCGGAATCTCGGGAACGAAGCCGCTGGCGAGATCCGGGATTGCCAAAATCCTGTACAAAAGGAAGACGTCCTTTTCGTATGCAGGAATCGTCGTAGTTAGGCGGAATGAATTCTGTGTTACCAGATCCACTTCCGATCGTAACTCCGAGATGGGTCTTAAAAACGTGAACTGTGGGAGTTCAGCTTTAAGTTCTTTGTAAATCATGGGAGTGAAGACTAACTGGCTAGTTCGGTGATTTGCAGAGGCAAATATGACTAGCTGCAGTGCTTCAATCTTATGATTGATTTCGAGTTCAATCTTTTGCAGATATTCCTCGAAACGATTGAACAGATTGATGAGCTGTACCTGGCCAGCCAGGAAGATCGTCATCTTGTCTGTTTTTTCGTAAAGGGCCGCAATGTCCTCAGTCATGAGACTTCGCAACGATTGCTGGTCTTTTACGATTGTATCCAAGGCCCTAGTTTGGTCCCTTAGATTTGCCAAAATCTGATCTTGGGCTGCCGCTCTTACACGGAGTTCCTCAATCGAATAAGTATTGGCTTTAACGCTCCTTCTCAGTTTATACTGGTGGTAGGCGTTAACAAAGGCCGAAATCATCACTAAAGGCAAAGCCCGTCGCTGACGATCATAGCCAAGGGAGCTGGCCCCTTCGTCGGAATTTCTTCCTTGAAGTGGGATAAGTGCCCTGTTAATGCGGCGTTGTACATCGGCCTTCCGATTTTCCCATTTTCCCACGAAAGTTGCGCAATTCAGTTGAAGAGGCAATTCCGTCGCAAATAGGGATTTTCTAAGGTCAGTGTACCGCAATCGATCTCTAGTGGACCAACCATGGGCTGGTGATTCCCAAAGATCGAGTGTTGCTTTTACTCCCTCTCGAAACTTGTTGCCAGGAATGAGAGATTTCGAGCAAGCATCATTAAGGATCTCAATCGCCTCTGCGAGGAGTTGCAAATCCTTGGATAATGCTGTGAAGTCGATCACTCGTCTGAGTTTGACTTCTTGTTTTTCGAAACGAATCTTGCCTGTTGTGAGAAAAGCAATTCCGTTTCTAACCGCGATTGAAGACTTAAGCTGCTTGCCGTAGTCTTCGCTCGTTTGCAAATCTACTTGCGTCAGTTGAGCTAAAAGCACAATGCACAGCAAATTTGATTTTACGAAGTTCATTGTGTTACCTGTGTGAGAATTATTACCTTATTTTCACCGTAAAGTTACTCAGTGGCGTTGAAAAACTTAACTGACGTAACTTCGTGGTCGTGAAAACTACAATGCTTTACCTTATTAGATAAGATTGCAATTTTTCTCGTTTTTCTATTTTGAGCTAACGATGAGATAATATCTTATCTATGCTAACCTAAATATTCAAATTTTCTAGATTTTTAACGGAGAAAGAGCTTTATATGACTTAATCCCTACCTCTGAAGCGCTAAGGCTACATGATGCATGTCGATTTGTGGGTCAACTCGTCCGATCTCAGCGCCAATTCTCCTGTGGGCTCAATCCCCATCATCCGTGGGCCCTTACTAACCTCAACATCGAACATCCCAACTACGAAGTCACAGGACGGAGCCGTGGCTGGAAACCATTACTACGAACCGGACACTCGAAGTAACCATTGAGCAGTGACCCGCGCGGAGATCTCCCCGGGAGGGGGATCGGGTACATCGCGGTGTGACATAGCCTTACATCCCGGTCAGGCGCTGAAGGTGATCTGGTGGTCGTTCTAACAACCTCAGTCAGGGGAATCGTCCGAGTCTACCCCTCCCTTTTCTCAGTCCACAAACCATGGTTTGTATTCCGTCAGCTAACTTTCGTTATAAACAGGACTACCCCCACCGGTCTAGCCAGGGTGGAGCGGGGCTTACATCTCACCTCAGGGACTATTACTTTCCGTAGCCTGAGTCATCGGGAAGCCCCATGGCTCACAGAGTAGAGACGGTTAAGGAGTTTATCTTACGCCCCTGAATCCGCATAGTAACTCCCGTGGGTATCCAGACCCCCTTCAATCATTCCCGCCGAGCAAAGTCTTCTAAGCAGACGGCTTCCACCGACCGTCGTCACCGGGTGAGCATGTCGGCGCTAGGTATGCTCGGTCCTCCGCCTTTCGGGTCCGAGAATGGATCACCAGGTCGCCCCGAGTATATCCGCCGTTGACCGCCGAAGTGCAAAGTAACCGTCTTGACAAGAATCGCGCCTTCCAGGCCAACTGAGCCTCCATCATCGGATTTGTCCCAAAAATCGAGTCATCACTTACCTCGTTGCTCTTTAAGGCTGAGATTTAGTCATTACTCTGTTCCGTTTAACCTAATTTTGAATTTATGAATTTTTGGAATAAGAATGACGAGAAGAGCTTGGAGTCTCTTTCGTCATCTTTTCCAATAAAATTTGTACATAATCATAATAATTACTGAAAAGCAATTTTACTCTTATGTATAAAACCGTCCTAAGTAATCAAAATAAAGAAACAAATTCAAATAAATCACATAAGTATTTATTTCAAAATTTATTTATT
Source organism: Gammaproteobacteria bacterium (assembly GCA_013153955.1). GTDB lineage: Bacteria > Pseudomonadota > Gammaproteobacteria > Thiomicrospirales > Thiomicrospiraceae > Thiomicrorhabdus. The sequence goes on from JAADDM010000289.1 coordinate 6,025, forward strand.
GGTGCATATTTCGTTTCACAGGGCCTTTTAGGGATCCGAGCGTTACAAAATTCAAAATTAATCAGTATGCCAATTTGACCAATCCTTTGGTTGTGGTTGGCGTGAGGAATGCCTAGTTTCCACGGGTTCAGAGGCCTGAACGTGGGGCGGAGGCCTATAATCTGGGTCCCTACTATCTTGGCGTTGCATGGCCTGGCTAGCGGCTTGGTCGGCAGCTGCAGCGTCATGCTGGCTCATATAGAGGGGATTGTCAACACTTGTCCTCAGTTGGCCGAAGCGGCTTGAGCGGCTTGTGCTGGCTGTTGTAGGTGCTGCTGTTGCCTGCGGCTGTGCGGGTTGAGCGCGCGCTTTAGGTGGCAGACTTGGGGGAGCCTCAGTTTGTGCGGGTGCAAGTAAAGGATTATCCTGGCTTGCTTGCATTTGGGCTCTTCGGCTGGCTGCTGGCGGATCCTGGGTGGTTGCAGCAGGTGCCGAAATGGTGGGTGATGTAGCCTTGGCCGTAATTGCTGTTGGTACATCTCCTGGTTTCGCCATTGTGGATGCTCGTAACGGTCTGCTTGGGAGAGGTGTGTGATGCACCTTCCTAGTGTTTGGTTGTGAGCATGAAGGCTGGGGGCTCCGCTCAACTGGCCTAAATAAGGTTTGTTGTTGCGGATTGATTGGTTTGGGCAAAATCGCTGCTGGTGGATCCGCAGGATTTTCTTTTACCGATGGGTCAAACCGAACTGTTGGTGGGGTCCTTGCTAAGGTTTTACCCTTGGGGACTTCAGCCAATGATTCAGCTTGCTTAGGGTCAATCGCTAACTGTACAGGCGTTCTAGGTAGCGATTTTCCTTTGGGAATTTCAGGTAATATCGACGCACGTCGTGGTGACATCGTAAATGTCCCCGACGCTGCCGGTTGTTGCGGCGTTAAACTCCCTGATTTTTCAGGAGTGTTTACCGCAGTTTTGGAAGATATTCCTTTAGGTGACCTTGGTAAGGACCCTTCTGAGGAGCTTCCTGAGTCCAGGTGCAATGCCAACGGTTGGGGTTCCGATGGGCTGCTTAGAGGACTTGTAATGGCCGTGCTAGAGAGACCTTTTTGGGGTCCTAAGCCGTACCTTGTAATAATTGACGGTTCTTGAATAACAACCGTCTCATTGCCTGAGAATCTCTGCATGCCTGCTAACATTGGTGATGTTGCGGCTGTTTCGATTTCAGGCTGAGTTTCTGCTCTTTCTTCCTGATCTGATGACGAATTTTCGCCTCTAGCATCAGGATCAGAGCTTTGTTCTTCCAATTCTTTGGATCTGAAATCCGCAGATTGAAAATTTTGCATACCTTCCTCCCCTCCTGAAGAAACAGGTGGGCTTGGTTGGTATTCACGTAGGGGTTGTTCAGTGGCTTCAGCCGCGTGTGGAGCATGAGGTGAAGCCGCTGGAGAGCTTGCTCCTGGTGTTGGTAGGCCAAGTGCAGGAGCAGGCGGGGGCCCTGGGAGGCCGAGACCTTGATTGAAACCGGGAAATGGCGCTGGGCCTAAGCCGGAGTCATCATCGTCGTCATCGTCTTGGTCTGAGTCAGACGTGGAGTTCTGATCATCCCAATCGGTGGCTCCCGTACGGGTTGAAGGTTCACCACTGGGCAGACCTAGGTCCCTTAGAAAGCGTTGGACGGCCTTCTTTTGGAACACGGGAAAAGGTTTAATTTCTCCCTTATACGGCTTGCACTGGTCAGGGTGGACCAACAATGTCTCAAGGATTGAGACTCGGCCCTGATGGTGAAAGCGAGCCTTTTCGGGATCGTTCAACTCATCAGCGGCTTCTTGGGCGTCTTGCCACTTTACGACCGTGAGGGCGTGTGGCCAGACTTTTGTGACCCTATAAGGGCCTTTATACACTGGGTTTAGCTTTGTACCAATTTGATCTTTGGTCAAAGCAACCTTTGGTGCAAGATCCTTGACTAAGACGAAGTCTCCTTCTTGGAAGGGATTCTCTTTGTCGGAGGATTGGGCTTTCCGCTTCAATTTGGCTTGTTGAAGTCGTTCGTGAACTATTTGCCAGTGCAGCTCTTGGCCGAGTCTCACACTTTCCAAATAGTCACTCACGGAAAGCGATGGGTGGTCATCTGGAAAG
>JAADDM010000036.1 GCA_013153955.1 Gammaproteobacteria bacterium
TTGGGGAGGATTGTGGAGTTTTCCCGAATATGAAACGGCTGCCCAGCGATTAGAAGCGGTTAAAAACACTCAAACACAAACGGTCAGCGTTCAGAGTTTGGTAGAATGGGAGGTATTACGGCATACTTTTACCCACTATCACTTAGAAATACACCCTCTGTACTGGCGGAACCAAACGGCCTGCTTGGCGGATGAAGAGAGTGGTTTAAGCAAACAGTGTGGGCAGTGGGTGAGCCAGTCAGATATTATTGGGCCGGATACCCTATTAGGTGTACCGACCCCTGTGACTAAATTAATTCGTTTTATGGAGAAGAATAATGAGTAGAAAAGTTCAGTGTGTAAAAATGGACGAAGAGTTGGACGGGTTAGATTTTATGCCTTTTCCCGGCGAAATTGGTCAGAAGGTTTATGATAATGTTTCTAAGGAGGCTTGGAAGCAGTGGCTTGGACAGCAGACAATCCTAATTAATGAGTACCGCCTACCGAGCCTTGATCCAAAAGCACGCTCTTTTTTAACCGAAGAGATGCAGAAATACCTGTTTGATGATCAAGATTTAGAGATGCCAGAAGAGTTTAAGTCGGTTTAAGTTGCTTTGAAGGCGAAGGTATATTGGCCATTAGTGTGTATGTTTTTATGTGTTTAAAGGAGTTGTTTTCGTGTCAGAGATGATAGATATTTATATTGGTCGCCAGCCTATCTTTAACACAAAGATGCAGGTGATCGCTTATGAACTGTTATTTAGATCGAATACGAAGCATAATAATGCGGTTATTATCGGCGGCGATGCCGCCTCTGCACAAGTGATGATGAATGCTATTGGTGAGATGGGGTTATCTGAGGTAGTTGGGGAGCATTTGGCTTTTATTAACTTTACCGAAGGGCTTTTATTACGAGAGTGCCAGCCCTTTTTTCCTCGTAAAAGGGTTGTTATTGAGGTGCTTGAAGATATTGAAGTGACTCCTCAGCTGTTGTCGGCTCTGACTACGCTCAAGGCGCAGGGTTATACTCTAGCGTTAGATGACTATGTGTTTAATCCCGCACTCGAGCCCTTGGAGGCTTTTGCCGATATTATCAAGGTAGATATTCTTGCAGTAGGGCCCAAAAAAATGGCTGAGCACGTCGCTCGAATTAAAGCCAAAGGCATTAAGTTGTTGGCAGAAAAGGTTGAAATTCGAGAACAGTATGACTTCTGTTTAAAGCTTGGCTTTGATTATTTTCAGGGCTACTTTTTTGCAAAGCCTACAATCATTTCTGGTAAGCGATTGCCGAATAGCAAACTCGCTGTACTGGAGTTATTAGCCAGTGTCTATAATCCTGATGTGGATATGAAAACCTTATCTGAAATTGTGGGCAAAGACATCGCTTTAAGCCAGAAGCTATTGAAGTTTGCAGCAGAGAGTGACATTAAAACAGCACCCATTAGTTCGATTCATGATGCCGTTATGCGGTTTGGCTTAAACCGCCTTAAAAGCTGGGCTAGTATGTTGGTATTGTCTGGCGTAGATGATAAGCCGATTGAGCTGTTTCTAACTTCTCTTACGCGTGCAAAGTTTTGCGAATTGTTGGGTGAAAAGCTGGGTGGGCCAGCGAAAGATACCTATTTTACCGTGGGGCTATTCTCTTGCCTTGATGCGGTTATGGATTCTGACCTATCGGACCTGGTTTCTAGGTTGGGCTTGGAAGATGCGATTGTGAAGGCGTTGTTAGAGGGTGAAGGTAAGCTTGGCTTGGCGTTAAATGCAATTAAAGGGTTGGAGCAGGGCAAGACAGATTTTGAGCTTCCTGAGGGGATGAGTGCCAATGAAGTTTCTCAGTGCTATTTAGCCGCGATTAAGTTTTCCGATTCGTTAGACCTAAGTGATTGAGGGGGGTGCGTATTGTGTTTCGTTAATCCACTCTTTGGACACAAAAAAGCCCGCTTTATTTTGCGGGCTTTTTTGTGTCGGCTATTTGGGAGCTATTTACTTGTGATAAGCCGGGCTTAAATCAACAACGGCATTGATAAAGGCATCTACATTTTCAGGGTCAATTCCTGGATGAATACCGTGACCTAGGTTAAAGATATGACCTTCTCCTTGTCCGTAGCTATCCAATACCACCTTAACTTCTTCACGAATACGCTCAGGAGATGAGTAAAGGATGGTTGGGTCCATGTTCCCTTGTAAGGTCACACGATCGCCTACTTGAGCGCGTGCATCCGCCATATCCATTGTCCAATCGATGCCTAAGCAATCTGCACCGGTGTCTGCCATCACTTCTAACCATTGACCCCCGCCTTTGGTGTAAAGAATGCAAGGGACTTTACGACCGTCGTGCTCTTTGATGAGGCCATCGACAATTTTAGCCATGTAGTCTAGTGAGAAGGCTTTGTAGTCACGAGGCGTTAATAGTCCGCCCCAAGTGTCAAAGATTTGAACCGCTTGCGCACCTGCTTCAATTTGTGCGTTTAAGTATGCGATAACAGAATCTGCCAATACCTCTAAAATTTGGTGCATCATTTTAGGGTTTTCAAACATCATGCCCTTCACTTTACCAAACTGCTTACTTGAACCGCCTTCAACCATATAAGTTGCCAGTGTCCATGGGCTGCCAGAGAAGCCAATCAGTGGTACGCTGCCTTTTAAATCGGTACGAATTTCACTGACCGCATCCATGACGTAACCTAGCTCTGTGCCCATGTCAGGCACAAATAAACGGTCTACATCCGCTTGTGTTTTGATTGGCTTATCAAAGACCGGCCCCTCTCCTTCAGCAAAGCGTAGTTCTAAGCCCATTGCGTCAGGAATGGTCAGGATATCAGAGAAGAGGATAGCCGCATCTAAAGGGTAGCGCGCTAAAGGCTGTAGCGTGACCTCTGAAGCCAGCTCTTTGTTTTTGCAAAGGTCTAAAAATGAACCTGCTTGTGCACGTGTTGCACGATATTCAGGTAAATAACGCCCCGCTTGGCGCATCATCCATACTGGGGTGCGGTCGACTGACTCTCCAAGGAGTGCGCGTAAAAAACGATCGTTCTGTAACTCTGCCATGGGGGTGCCTTTATCTGAATAAAAAGAAAACAACTATTCTAGCTGAAAGTTGTACAGCCGAAAACTAAAAATGACCAGGCCTGGTCATTTTTAAGGGTGTTTTAAGTATTTAAGCCCTTTTTGGATTTAAATCGGTACTTAGCGTAGGCTTGTTTAAAACAAAATTAACGTTTCTTGGTGGGGTTGTTAAGTGGATTAAGTGCATCAATTGAGTTGGGTGTGTCAATAATCATAAACATAACCCCTTTATGCAGAAAAGCCTGACCTCGGACTTCGATCGTTTTACCTTTGAGGGCCTTTAGCTCACGATAGTTAAATCGGTGCCAGTGACGTTTGGGAATCCGAATGCCCGTTGTATCCATATTGATAATATAGTTACTGCTACTTTTCATGACTTTTTCGACTTTACCTCGGATAATTCTAAAGCCTGTATCTTGTGAGGTAAGTTGACTGCTTTGAGCGAGTGGAAAATGGCTGTCGGGGTGTTTTTCTAGGTAATCCCAAAGTTGAAATTGCCCTTCACGTGCAACTTTTTCAGCGGCAAAGTAACACTGCGCATATTTGTTATTATCGCCAGCAGGGTAGTTAAGGCCAAACCCCGCTTTAATAATGGCTTCTTGAATATTAGTACCGTCTCTTAAAAAGAGATGAACCAGTTGACGGCCAAATTTGTCTACTTTGGTGGTGTCATACTCAACCCCCACTTCTAGGTCATTGTTGGCCAGTAGCTTATTTAGAAATGTTTGCGCCTCTTTAGAAAGAGGTTCACCAGGGTTATTGAATTTTTGTTTACGGTCGGTAAGGGGGGCGTGTACACCAATTAGACGGACTGTTTTACCTTGAATAATCAGGGTGTTGCCGTTTTTAGCATAGGTCGCGTGCGCCCATAGATCAATATTTTGCTGATTACAGAGCGTTTTTTCCATAGGCGTTTCTGCTGAGGCAGAGAGCGGGAGCAGCAGTAGGCTGGAGAGTGCGATCAGTTTTATCAGTATATTTTTTGGCATAAGATTGATTCTAGTGGTTTTAGAGGAGAGTTCAAGCAATTGTTAAGCCACGCGAATGAGGTTGAGTATACGGGGCGCAGATTTAAGTTTATGAATGGATCTTTCTGGCAGGCATAAAAAAAGCGCTGCCGACAAAATGTCGGTAGCGCTTTTGAATAGTGTTTTAGGATAACTCCTAAAAAGACTATTTTGAACGACGAGCGTACTTCTGGTTGAACTTCTCAACACGACCTTCAGTATCAACAAGCGTCTGCTTGCCTGTATAGAAAGGGTGAGATGCGCTAGAAACTTCAACACGTACTAGCGGGTATTCATTTCCGTCTAGAGTGATAGTTTCGCCTGAAGTTTTTTCGATAGTAGAACGAGTAATGAAAGTTTCACCAGTTGAAATATCCTGGAAAACTACATCTTTATACTCTGGATGAATGTCTGCTTGCATAGTGACGGTCCAATTTATTAGTTAATTCTGTAAAAGAAAGGCATTATATTCATATTAATTTGAATTGCAAGTTTCTTTTAGCAAGAGGTTGAAATTTAAGAGATAACCAAAGCCATCTCTAATCTGTTTTTTTTAGGTGTTTTTGAGTGCTAAAGTCAGCCTATCGCTTCATTGAAGTGAATAGGATGTCATTTGTTTTACTCAGCTTCATTTGATCGATCAGAGTTTCAATCGCATCAACTTCATTCAGCGTCTGTAAGAAACGACGTAGAATCCAGATGTTCTGTAGTTCATCCTTAGTCGTTAGAAGCTCCTCTTTACGCGTACCTGATTTAGTCACGTTAATGGCTGGGAATACACGCTTCTCAGCAATGCTGCGAGAGAGGTGGAGTTCCATGTTACCCGTACCTTTGAACTCTTCAAAGATAACTTCGTCCATTTTAGAACCCGTTTCAACCAGTGCCGTGGCGATGATGGTTAAAGAGCCACCCTCTTCAATGTTACGTGCGGCACCAAAGAAACGCTTAGGGCGGTGAAGCGCATTGGCATCCACTCCTCCGGTTAAAATCTTTCCAGAAGACGGTACAACGGTGTTGTAAGCACGGGCTAAACGAGTCATGGAATCCAGTAGGATTACCACGTCTTTCTTGTGCTCTACTAGGCGCTTAGCCTTCTCGATAACCATCTCGGCAACTTGTACGTGACGGGTTGCAGGCTCATCAAAGGTAGAGGAGATCACCTCACCCTTAACGGTACGCTGCATCTCGGTCACTTCTTCTGGACGCTCATCAATTAATAGAACGATTAAGTAGCTGTCAGGATAGTTCTCAGCGATAGACTGGGCAACCTGTTGCAGAATGACTGTTTTACCTGATTTAGGCGGTGCGACAATCAGGCCACGTTGACCTTTACCGAAAGGGGCTGCGATGTCAATAATACGCGGCGTAATATCTTCTGTACTGCCGTTACCCACTTCCATCTTTAGGCGCTCTTCTGGATGAAGTGGTGTTAGGTTTTCAAAAGCAATCTTTTTACGAGCCACATCAGGGTCTTCATAGTTGATGGTCTCAACTTTAAGCAGGGCAAAGTAACGCTCGCCATCTTTAGGCGGACGAATTTTACCTTGAATGGTATCGCCTTTACGCAGTCCAAAACGACGAATCTGGCTAGGAGAGACATATAGGTCATCAGGGCCAGCTAAATAAGAGCCATCCGCTGAGCGTAAGAAACCAAAGCCATCAGGCAGGATTTCTAGTGCACCTTCTCCATAGATAGCCTCGCCTTTTTTAGAATGGGCTTTTAAAATGGCAAAGATAATATCTTGTTTGCGTAAGCGGGCGAGGTGTTCAAGCCCCATCTCTCCGGCCAATTCAAGTAAAGAGGCGGCAGATTGTTTTTTTAAGTCTAATAAATGCATAGTATTTGGGGTTCTATAGAGTAGGGATAAAGGAGGCTAACGGTCACATTTACGAAGTTGTTTGAGTGTAAGGGTGAGTGCGTTAGAGTCGTATCAGGTTTTTTGAAAGGATTAAGTGGGTTAATGATCTGTGCGCTTAATGATAAGCGCACGATAGAAGAGAATCTTGGTTTAAAGATTGTCGTCTAAAAAGGCGTTTAACTGTGATTTAGAAAGCGCACCAACGTGGCTTGCATCTACTTCACCGTTTTTAAACAGCATTAATGTCGGGATACCACGTACACCATATTTAGGTGGTGTCGCAGGGTTCTCATCAATGTTTAGTTTTGCAATTTTAACTTTGCCTTCGTATTCGCTTGCGGCATCGTCAAGAATTGGCGCAATCATCTTACATGGCCCACACCATTCTGCCCAAAAATCGACTAGAACTGGAAGGTCAGACTGTAGTACTTCAGTATCAAAATTTGCATCGCTTGTTGAAATCATTGGTTTCTCCTGCTTGTATCTGTTTTTTTTTATTTCTTCTACAAATACAGAAAATCACACACCGTTGGCTTATTCATTCTTATGAAGAGGTAAGCCAGAGGGTAAGGTCTTTTCAGATTCGTATGGAATGTGTGTCTTAGACATTGATTTTAAATGGAGTTGAGCATCGCTTCAAGACCTATTTATAATCAATATAATTTGAATATCCGCCATTATTACATTAATAACTTTTAAAAAGCAAGGGTAAATGTGTGCTAATGGCTTAAGTATTTTGGACGTACTGACTGACAAGCCTCCAAAACAGGGGGCGATTATCGTACGATAGAGGCCTTAATTGGTGGATAGACTGATGAGCGGTATTTTTACGGTCTCTAGCTCGGTCTTGAAGTCGCTTGTAGGTAAGGTTGTTACGGAATAGGTTTATGGATATCTCTTTTATACTGAATGATTTAAACGATGCACAGCGTGATGCGGTGACGGCGGAAGATACACACGCGCTTATTTTAGCGGGTGCGGGCAGTGGTAAAACACGGGTGCTGGTACATCGTATTGCTTGGTTAACGCAAGTAATGGGGTTCTCTCCTTATAACGTATTGGCCGTGACCTTTACCAATAAAGCCTCCAACGAGATGCGTGGCCGAATCGAATCGCTGATTGGTCAGCAAGCAGGCGGTTTAACCATGGGTACATTTCATGGGATTGCCTACCGTATTTTGCGCCAGCACTATCAAGAGGTGGGCTTACCGCAAGGCTTTCAAATCCTGGATTCAGACGACCAAAAGCGTGTGATTAAACGTCTGTTAAAAGCGATGGAACTGGATGAAAATCAGTGGCCACACAAACAGATTCAAGCTTTTATTAATGGAGAAAAAGAGGAGGGGCGTCGCCCTCATCACATAGATATTGGTCATAACCCTTATGTGGCAAAGATGGTTCAGGTGTATGAAGCCTATGAAGCGCAGTGCAAACGATCAGGCCTGGTAGATTTTGCCGAACTTTTATTAAGAGCGCATGAGTTATGGCTTAAAAACCCCCAGGTTTTGGCACATTATCAAGCCCGTTATAAGCATATTTTGGTGGACGAGTTTCAAGATACCAATAGTTTGCAATACGCTTGGTTGCGTGTGTTGGCAGGTGGGTCGGGTAAGTTGTTTGTGGTGGGCGATGATGATCAGTCTATTTATGGTTGGCGTGGTGCGAAGGTAGAGAATATTCGCCAGTTTGAAGAGGATTTTGCCAATGTCAAAATGGTTAAACTTGAACAGAACTACCGTTCAACAGGGACGATTCTAAAAGCCGCCAACGCTTTGATTGCCAATAATACGACGCGTATGGGTAAGCAGTTGTGGAGTGCGGGTGAAGCGGGTGATCCGATTAAAGTTTACGAGGCATTCAATGAATATGATGAGGGTCGCTATGTTTGCGCCCAAATAGAAACTTGGTGTGAACAGGGGGGAACCCGAAGTGATGTGGCGGTGCTGTATCGTTCCAATGCACAGTCCCGGGTGATGGAGCAGGCGCTGATGCAAGCGCAAATTCCTTACCGAGTGTATGGGGGGTTGCGCTTCTATGACCGAGCCGAAATTAAAGATGTTCTAAGTTATTTACGCCTATTGGTAAATCGTGAAGATGATGCCGCTTTTGAGCGTGCTTACAATCATCCTCCGCGTGGTATTGGTCAGAAAACAGCTGATAGTATTCGAGAGGTGGCCAAGCATAATCAAATCCCGCTTTGG
>JAADDM010000055.1 GCA_013153955.1 Gammaproteobacteria bacterium
ATCGTAAACTCGTCTTCACGTTGTAATAAGACCAACTCACCGCCGTTGTTGGGAATGGTCGCTGTCGCGAGTTTAATTAATTGCTTCATATTGGTCTATATTGTCTCGTAGTAGTTGTGTAAAGGTCGTGAAATAGTTACATCATTTTTATTTGAATTGCACTTACTTGTTGAATCTATGCAATAAAAAACCCACATAACAAAACCGTTAAGTGGGTTCTTAAAAGAAACGATCTGGTTTTTATACCGTAGCTACTTTTTCAGTAAATGCTTATTACTGAGATAAAACATCCAAATTCAAGGCGGTGAAATGTGAGCTTACAATACGTAAGTGACCATTTCAGCAACACAGAAGTTGGAGGTTTTAGCCAGCAATAAGGCTATTTACGCTTTTTGGGTGGCATTAAATCTGTAATCGTCCCTTCTGCCATCTCTGCTGCGAAACACAAGGTTTCTGACAAAGTTGGGTGTGGGTGAATCGTTAGACCAATGTCTTGCATGTCTGCACCCATTTCGATGGCGAGCATGGCTTCGGCAATTAACTCGCCTGCATTTGGCCCGACCATTCCACAGCCTAATAGACGGTGTGTTTTGGCACAGAACATGGCTTTGGTTAAGCCTTCGTCACGTCCTAAACTTAGACTACGACCTGATGCTGCCCATGGGAAAGCGCCTTTTTCGTACTCAATGCCTTCGGCTTTAAGCTCTTCTTCAGTTTTACCTGCCCAAGCAACTTCTGGGTCGGTATAGGCAACCGATGGAATAGACATTGGGGTGAAGGCACTTGGCATGCCGTTAATCACTTCGGCGGCCACTTTACCTTCGTGTACGGCTTTGTGTGCCAGCATTGGCTGACCGACTAAATCCCCGATGGCGTGAATATGATCGACATTGGTTTTAAGGCGTTCATCCACTTCAATAAAGCCCCAGTCGTTAACCGTTACACCCGCTTTTTCAGCGTCAATTAAGGCACCGTTGGGTGAGCGGCCTACCGCGACTAATACTTTGTCAAAAGTATCTGTTTCAGGACAACCTTTGCCTTCAAACGTAACCACTAGGCCTGCATCTGTCGCTTCAACATTGGTTACTTTAGATTTTAGGAAGACGTTTTCGTAGGTCTTCTTAATCTTCTTCAAAAGCGGCTTAGTAATGTCTTTATCTGCGCCCGGAATAATCGTATCTCCTAGCTCGACAACCGTGATTTTTGAGCCTAATGCATCATAAACCTGTGCCATCTCTAGGCCGATAATTCCGCCCCCAATCACCAACAAACGCTCAGGAATGCTCTCTAGTGCCAAAGCACCGGTTGAGTCCATCACACGTGGGTCATCATGAGGGATAAACGGCAGTTTAACCACACGAGAACCTGCTGCGATAATGGCATTTTCAAAGGCGATGGTTTTGATAGAGCCATCTGCGGCTTCTACTGCAACGGTATTGGCTGAGGTAAATTTTCCGTAACCTGTCACAACGTCTACTTTACGTGCACTGGCTAGGCCGGATAGCCCGCCTGTTAGCTTTGTAATAACACCATCTTTAAAAGCACGGATTTTATCAATATCAATTTCAGGTTCTGCAAAGGTAATACCGTGTGCGCCCATCTCTTTGGTCTCATTTAAAACCACTGACATGTGTAAAAGGGCTTTTGAGGGAATACACCCCACGTTTAAACATACGCCACCGATGCTCTCATAACGCTCAACCATCACGACTTTTTTACCTAAATCGGCAGAACGAAATGCGGCAGTATAGCCCCCAGGCCCTGACCCAAGCACCAAAACTTCACACTGAATATCGGCATCAGGCAAGTCACTGGCAGAGACCGCTTCTGGAGCAGCCGTTGCTTGAGGCGCAGTTTCGCTTGTATCAGATGTGTCGGCTGTCTGTGCAGAAGCAGGTTTAATGCTCTCTTGCACATTAGCGGCAATCGTATCGGCCGCAGCAATTTCCATTTGACCAATGATTGAGCCTTCTTTGACTTTATCACCGATTTCAACGGACATTTTGACGATTTTACCGGCATAAGGTGCTGGAATTTCCATGGTGGCTTTATCTGATTCTAGCGTCAATAGAGAGTCGTCTTGAGCGACCTCTTCTTCTGGAACCACAAGCACTTCAATGACTTCAACTTCTGCAAAGTCACCAATATCTGGCACTATGATGTCTACAATTTTACTCATCATCCGTCTCCTAAAGAATTAACTGACGTAGGTCAGATAAGTACTTGCCAACGGTCGTTGTAAAACGACACCCTTCAGCACCATCAATCGCACGGTGATCATAAGAGACACTGTACGGCATAATTAGGCGAGGTACGAACTCAGAACCATCCCAAACTGGTTGCATCTTGGCTTTAGACAGCCCCATGATGGCAACTTCAGGTGCGTTAACGATTGGCGTAAACTGAGTGCCACCAATACCGCCTAGGCTAGAAATAGTAAAAGTCCCACCTGACATATCTGCACCAGACAGTTTACCGTCTCGCGCTTTGGCTGAAATTTCCATTAGATCGCGAGATAACTCGTAGATGCCTTTTTTATCAACATCTTTAACCACCGGCACCATCAGCCCGTTAGGGGTATCCACGGCAATCCCGATGTTGTAGTAGCCTTTTTTGATGATCGATTGACCATCAGGCGACAGCGAGGCGTTGAAAGTTGGGAAATCTTGAAGCGCTTTGACCACTGCTTTCATGACGAAAACAAGTGGGGTTAGCTTAATCCCCTGCTTTTCAGCAGCGGCTTTTTGCGCCTTGCGGAAAGCGTCCATTTCGGTAATATCACACTCATCAAACTGAGTAACGTGCGGCACATTTAACCAGCTTGCGTGCAGGAACTTACCAGAGATTTTTTTGATACGTCCAAGCTCTTCGGTCGTGGTTTCACCAAACTTGCTGAAATCAACCGCAGGAATCGGAGGAATACCGCTACCAGCGGTTGCTTGGCCAGGTGCTGATGACTGCCCTGACATCACCGCTTTAATGGCGGCTTCAATATCGGTCTGCTGAATACGGCCTTTAGGGCCGGTTCCTGTCACAGAGCCAATTTCAACCCCCAGCTTACGTGCAAAGGCACGTACAGAAGGTGAAGCATGAGAGGCGCTGCCCATCGTTTGGGCATTAACCGGCTTAGTTGCTGAAGGCGCTGCTGCAACGGGTGAAGTTGCTTGAGCAGGTTCAGACACGGCAGGCGCAACGGCCGCTGGTGCAGCAACCGGTGCAGCTTCTTGAGCCGCTGGCTTCTCAGCCTTAGGTGCTTCAGGTGCAGTAGATTCTGATACTTCAATATCAAAAACGTGATCACCCTCTTTCACATCTCCGCCCACGGCAACGGTTACTTTGGTAATCGTTCCTGAGAAAGGCGATGGAATTTCCATGGTCGCTTTATCGGACTCTAATGTTAAAAGAGAGTCATCAACGGCAACCTCTTCTCCTTCTGATACAAGGACTTCAATGATCTCTACTGAGTCAAAATCACCAATATCAGGAATTGTAATTTGCTGTATAGCCATAATATTTTCTTCCTACAAATTCTGTAAAACGGATTGTTCGTAATGCAAAAAAGCCGCTCTGTTAAGCGGCTTTTAAAGGATTAAGCATGCACGGGATAGGTTTTTTCGCTATCAATGCCATACTTTTCAATGGCTTGTAAGACCACTTCTGCCTTAATGGTGCCTGCATCAGCCAGAGACTTAAGGGCTTCAACCACCACATAAGCACTGTTCACCTCAAAGAAGGCACGTAATTGCTCACGGGTATCAGAACGACCAAAGCCGTCTGTTCCTAGAACGTAATACTCACCCGGGATATACTGGCGAATACGCTCTGGGTAATCGCGAATGTAATCTGTCGCAACAATGAACGGCCCTTCTGACCCTTGTAACATCTCTGTGACAAACGGAACTTTCGGCGCTTCGGTTGGGTGTAATGTATTCCAACGAGTGGCTTCAATTCCATCACGACGCAACAAGTTGAAACTTGGTACACCCCAGATATCAGCCGCAACGCCCCAGTCTGCTTCAAGCATTTGAGCCGCTTCAATCACTTCACGGAAGATCGTACCCGACCCCATTAACTGAACACGTGCTGAGTGCTTCGCATCAGACGTTTTAAACTTATACAGTCCTTTAAGAATATCTTGCTCAGACCCTTCAGGCATTGCAGGATGCGTATAGTTTTCGTTCATCGCAGTGATGTAGTAGAAAACGTCCTCTTTCTCATTGAACATACGCTTGATTCCGTCACGAATAATCACCGCCATCTCAAATGCAAACGTTGGATCGTATGTCATACAGTTTGGAATGTGATCGTACTGAATCAGGTTGTGACCATCTTGGTGCTGTAGCCCTTCGCCTTCTAAAGTTGTACGACCCGCGGTGCCTCCAATTAGGAAACCACGTGCGCGAGAATCACCCGCTGCCCACGCTAAATCACCAATACGCTGGAAACCGAACATTGAGTAGTAAATGTAGAATGGAATCATACTTACGCCATAGTTAGCGTAAGCTGTTGAAGCCGCAACCCAGTTAGCCATTGCGCCCGCTTCGTTGATACCTTCCTCAAATACCTGACCGTGTGATGACTCTTTGTACCACATCAACTGGTCGTTATCCATTGGCTCATAAAGCTGACCCGCTGGATCATAAATACCGACCTGACGGAACAGACCTTCCATACCAAACGTACGTGCTTCATCTGGAATGATTGGCACAACACGAGGCCCTAACTGCTTATCACGCAGTAGAATCGAGATGATTCTTACGAAAGCCATTGTCGTTGACATTTCACGTTCACCCGTTCCATCGGTCAACATTTTAAACGTTGACAAATCAGGAACAGGAAGCGGCTCAGCATGATCTTCACGAACCGGCAGTGATCCGCCTAATGCTTCGCGACGCTCTTTCATGTACTGCATCACATCTGAATTTTCTTCAGGCACATAGAAAGGTACTTTCTTTGATAAATCGTCATCTGAGAAGGGAATAGAGAAACGATCGCGGAAATATTTCATTCCGTCGTTGTCTAGTTTCTTCTGTTGGTGTGCATTGTTAGCAGACTCACCATAAGGCCCCATTCCGTACCCTTTAACCGTTTTGGCTAGGATAACAGTCGGCTGTCCTTGAGTCTCTTCTGCACGCTTATAAGCGTTGTAAACTTTACGCGGAGAGTGTCCACCACGGGTTAGCTTAAAGATTTGGTCGTCCGTCATATCGGCAACCAGTGCCGCAGTTTCTGGATACTTACCAAAGAAGTGCTTACGTACAAACGCACCATCTTTTGCCTTATAGGCCTGGTACTCACCATCAACTACTTCGCCCATACGCTCAATCAGCTTACCAGAGGTATCTTTCTTAAGAAGACGATCCCAACCAGAGCCCCAGATAACCTTAACAACTGCCCAACCCGCTCCGCGGAAGACGCCTTCAAGTTCTTGAATAATGCTGTCGTTACCACGAACAGGCCCATCTAAACGTTGAAGGTTACAGTTGATTACAAAAACAAGGTTGTCCAACTTCTCGCGCTTCGCAAGCTGTAACGCACCACGTGATTCTGGCTCATCCATCTCGCCATCCCCAAGGAATGCGTAGACTTTACGACCGGTTGTTTCAGCAAGTCCACGTGCATGCATGTACTTCATGAAACGTGCTTGATAGATTGCCATAAGAGGCCCAAGCCCCATTGAAACTGTTGGGAACTGCCAGTAATCACTCATCAACCAAGGGTGAGGGTAAGAAGACAGACCATTCCCGCCCACTTCTTGACGATAGTTACGTAGCTGCTCTTCGTTTAAACGCCCTTCCATAAATGAACGTGCGTACATTCCCGGAGCGGTGTGCCCCTGAAAGAAAACCATATCCGCGCCTAGCTTGTGCTTAGGCCCTTTAAAAAAGTGGTTCATACCAACTTCATATAACGTACAACTCGAGGCATAAGAGGCGATATGCCCGCCTACGCTAGTCTCTTTGTTTGCGCCAGACACAATGGCCATCGCGTTCCAACGTAAAATTGATCGCATTTTTTGCTCAAGCCCCATGTCTCCTGGGTAGTTTGCTTGATCCTCTTCTGCAATCGTGTTGCAGTAGGGCGTATTCGCCGCATAAGGGATATCAATTCCGTGAACACGAGCCTTCTCAATGAGGGTCGAAATAATGTGTTGTGCTTTGTCCGTTCCCTCAAAAGAGATCATGGCTTCTAAAGCATCTTGCCACTCTTGTGTCCCTTGAGGATCTTGGTCGATAAACTGTTCGCTCATTAAAGAGTTCCTTATATAAAGTTGGACTATTTTTTCTTTAGAACTGGGTATGTCTAAAGTAAGCCAGAAACGATAGGTCTTATCCCTTCTGCCAACAAATCTTCATTTTGAATAACAGCTACTTAGTTATCCAAAACGTTTTATCTCTTTAAACTGAGGTATCTTTTGATTCCTTAAATGAGAGGCAACAGACCATCTCACAGCTTAAAAAGGCGCATAAAGTTGTGGAATCATAACATGTTTTACCCCCAAATACAGTCAAAGCCGTGCTGGGTAATTGTCCTTAAAAACAGATAAAACGTAAGTTATTGAAACCACAAATAAAAGTTTTAAATTTGTCATTTAGCCATTTCAAGTCCCATGATTATTTAAGCATGATTTCAATGCATTTAAACGCAAAAAACCCCTATTAAACAGCATGTTTAGTAGGGGTTTTAATGAGCGCGAAGCAAGCCCATCGCGACTGAGTCGCGATAAACGAGTCCCATAAAGCGTGGCAGAGCCGCCTTATAAATATTTATTTAACCAGAATTTTTCCAGTGAGTTTTCAAGCTCCGTTAACGCCTGGTGATAGACCGACTGTTTAAAGCTGACCACCTCTTGCACTGGTCGCCAGTAATCAACCCAATCCCACGACTCAAACTCTGGTGTGTCATGTAGATTGAGATTGATTCTATCCATATCCCCTTCCAAGCCCAGCATAAACCAAATCTGCTTTTGGCCAATGCACAACGGTTGACTGTAGTGACGAATCAAGTGCTTTGGGAGGTCATAACTGATCCAGTCTTCTGTTCGACCCAGAATGCGAACATCCGCAGGATCAAGACCCACTTCCTCTTTTAACTCTCTAAAAACTGCTTGTTGCGGCGTCTCATTTTCGCGTATTCCACCCTGTGGAAACTGCCACGCTTCTTGCTGAATCCGCTTGCCCCAAAACAGTTTTCCCTCTTTATTAACGATAATAATACCGACGTTTGGCCTGTAGCCATCTGAATCGATCATGGAAACCTTAATGCTTTAAATTTAAATTATGCGTCAATAGTGCCTAAACTTTGCCTATTTATCAATCCAAAACCGCGCTCTTTTGCATAAAACCCCCAACTAGCGGCTTTTTTATAAAACATTCTTGTTGATTACCGCCCTTTGGTTTAGCATGATGCAAAAAATTGAAAAAGGAATTACGCACATGGCGCTTGCAATCTTTGACCTAGACAACACCTTAATTGGCAACGACAGTGACTTTTTATGGGGTGAGTTTTTGGTGCAGAACAACTATGTCAACGCCGATGAATTTGCCGCTCAAAACGCGCAGTTCTATGAGGACTATAAAGCAGGCACTTTAGATATTATCGCTTACCAGAGATTTGCCCTTAAACCTCTAAGTGAGCAGAGCATGGAAACCCTTGAGCGATGGCATAAGCAATTTATGGAGACCTTTATTGAGCCGATTGTGCTGAAAAAAGCGCAGGCAGCAGTAGATCGCCACAAAGCACAAGGGGATCGTGTGATGATTATTACGGCGACCAATACCTTCATCACCCGCCCTATTGGGCTTCGTTACGGCATCACTGAACTACTGGGAACAGAAGGTGAGATTGTTAACAACCGCTATACTGGCGAAGTGGAAGGTATTCCAACCTTTCAAGCGGGTAAAGTGACTCGGTTAAATGAGTGGCTCGCGCAAGAGAACGAAACCTTAGAGGGCAGCTACTTCTACTCCGACTCTCATAACGACCTACCTTTATTGGAGATTGTTGACCAGCCGATTATTGTTGATGGCGATGATACCTTGCTTGCCCTTGCCAAGAAACGTAACTGGCCAAGCATTAGCTTTAGGTAA
>JAADDM010000056.1 GCA_013153955.1 Gammaproteobacteria bacterium
TGCCCAGCGCCCTTATGCAAGCAGAAGATGCCGTAAAGCAACTGCATCAAGACTTAGGGGTGCTACACCACTTTGGCCTAAAAATAGTACTGGTTATGGGGGCTACAGCACAAATTGATCAGGCGTTACAGGCGCAGTCTATCCCGTGGGATGTGCACCAGCAGTTTAGGATCACCACGGCTAAAATGATTCCTATCTTTCAGCAGACCATTGGCGCAGTTCGCAGTCAGCTAGAGGCGACTTTCAGTCAGGCAAATGGCACACAAGCCGCCGCGCTTACCCTGACTTCTGGGAATTGGGTGACAGCCCAGCCTAAAGGCGTCATTGAAGGGGTTGATTTTCAGCATACTGGCCGCCTTCGAAAAATTAACCATCAAGCCATTTCAGCCTGCCTTGAGGCAAATCAAATTGCATTATTAACCCCGCTTGCCTATTCGCTAACGGGCGAAGTGTTTAACTTAAACACCCTTGAACAAGCGTGTGAAGTGGCGAATGCCATTCAGGCAGACAAGCTAATGATATTTGGCAGTGACCAACACCTCAAACATCTACCAAAACAACTCAGTGCCCCCGAAATGGCAAACTGCATCGCTAAGGCTACAGACCCGGTACAAAAACGATTTTTATCCCAAGTGGCGCAAACCAATGCAACGGTCAAGCGTATTCACTTGATGAACCAGAGTGAACCTAGCTCTATACTCATTGAGCTATTTACCCGTGATGGGGCTGGTACGCTTATTTTTAGAGACCGATACCACCAATTACGGACAGCAACCATTGATGATGTAGGGGGCATTTTAGACCTCATCTCCCCACTGGAAGCACAAGGCATTTTGGTCAAACGCTCTCGCGAGCGTTTAGAGCTTGAAATTGAGAATTTCATCGTGGTTGAACGCGATGAACATATTATTGGCTGTGCGGCACTTTACCCCGCTTCAGAAACCATGGGTGAGCTTGCCTGCTTGGCAGTCAGCCCACATTATCAAGGTCAAGAACTCGGTCTTCAACTGTTAAATAGCCTTGAGGTACATGCTAAACAGATGGGGTTAACAGGCCTGTTCTTGCTCACCACTCAAACTGAGCACTGGTTTGTAGAGCATGGCTTTAAGGTCTCCTCTATCAACTCACTGCCAGATGCAAAGCAGCCTTTGTATAATTTACAAAGACAGTCAAAAATTCTCATTAAACCCCTCTCATAACCTCCCTAACCTAAAGCGAAAAAATGAATAAAATCACCCAAATTAAAGACCGTTTCCGCGGCTTTTTACCCGTTGTTGTTGATGTTGAAACAGCAGGCTTCAACTGTGAAACAGATGCTCTTCTGGAAATGGCGGTTGTTATGCTACAGATGAATGCCGCAGGAAACCTAGTGAGAGGAAATACGTTTGATAAAAACATTCTGCCTTTTAAAGGCGCAAATATTGAAGCCAGCGCCTTAAAATTTATTGGGATCGATGACCCTTTCCACCCTTTTAGAGAAGCTATCTCAGAGAAAGAAGCTCTAACAGCTCTCTTTAAGCCCATTAACCACCAGTTAAAACTACATGGTTGTAGCCGTGCTATTTTAGTCGGGCACAATGCCTTTTTTGATTTAGGCTTTGTGCAAAAAGCCGCTGAACGCTGTCATATCAAGTCACCTTTTCACGAATTTAGTACCTTCGATACGGTCTCTTTATCGGGATTAGTTTACGGTGAAACGGTGCTTGCAAAGGCCGCTAGAAAGGCCGGAATGGAGTGGGACAATGAACAAGCTCACTCTGCCGTGTACGATACAGAACAGACTGCCGACCTATTCTGCACTATTGTTAATCAATGGCCACTTTCAAAAGAGCCGTCTTAAGCTTAACAGTGCTCAGAATAAATATTTGTCTAGATATTTTTCAAGTGAAACAACCAGATCTGGTTGTTTCAAATAATTCTTTTTACGTTTATTACAGACAATAAAAAAGGCACTTAAAGTGCCTTTTTTAGGGAGACTTAATCTTAAATCTAGCCTTTTAGCTAAATTATTTTATTCAGCGCTCTGCTTTGCATTTGCTTCAGCCATCATCGTTTTTAACTCACCTGACTCGGCAAGTTCAAGCGTAATATCACAGCCACCTTGTAACTCTCCACCAATATACAGCTGTGGAAAAGTAGGCCAATCTTGATACTTAGGAAGGTGCTCAAAAATTGTTGCATCCGCCAAGATGTTCACAAAAGCAAACTTTTCGCCTGTCTCAGCTAACGCCTGTGCTGCACGACTTGAAAAGCCGCAAGAAGGCATTTGAGGCGTACCTTTCATATAAATAACCACAGGGTTATTGGTTACTTGGCCATGGATTCTTTCTAATGTTTCTGTCACAACAGGATCTTGATTTTCCATCTTACTTCCTTACTCTACATTGTCTAATTATTTAATCCCGACTATTTTACTAGGTTATAGCCGATAAATATAGCGTTTTTGCCTAAGTATTTACTTCAGAAAAATTAATTAACCCTTATTAAATCGTCTTATCAACATGCTTCTGTAACCAAAACTCTAACAGCGCTGCGTGCCATAACTTGCTCCCTTGAATCGCTGTAAAGCTCTCTGGTGCTTCTGGATTTTTAAGTAGCTCTGCAAGCTTATCTTCATTAAACAGCCCTCGTGCTTTGGCTGCAGGTGAGGTCAGTAAGGTCTTCATGTACTCAAAGAACTCTCCGCGTACATATTTAAGGGCTGGCATTGGAAACGCTACCTTAGGACGGTCTATAATTTCATCAGGCACAATGCCCCGCGCAATCTCTTTAAGCACATGCTTGCCGTCATTCAATACTTTAAGCTCAGCCGGTGCGGCCATCGCTGTTTCAACCAACTTGTGGTCTAAGAAAGGTACCCTTGCTTCAAGCCCCCACGCCATGGTCATGTTATCCACCCGC
The DNA here is from genome assembly GCA_013153955.1 of Gammaproteobacteria bacterium. GTDB lineage: Bacteria > Pseudomonadota > Gammaproteobacteria > Thiomicrospirales > Thiomicrospiraceae > Thiomicrorhabdus. Next base: position 2,902 of record JAADDM010000056.1, read on the forward strand.
TTAACAGGATCGTCCACAATCAAAGTGGTTACGTCAAATCGAAGCACCTGATCTAAAAAATTATCAGCTCCAACATCGGTCAGAGCATCGCCCACTAAAGTCGAAGTAACATCACTCACGTGATACTTAGGATTAATCACTTCAAGCCACTCATTGTGAGACCTATCAAAATAGTGAGGTGCAAAGGCTGCTACCGCTGCTTGGGGCGTTGAGACATCTTGGCTCAGCCCCGCCTGATACATCTTAGGGTACCAAGAGTAACCGCCAAACACTTCATCGGCACCTTGCCCCGACATCACTACCTTCACTTTCTCTGATACTTTCTCTGAAAGCAGATAGAACGCTATTGCATCCTGACCCACCATTGGTTCTGACATCGCTTCAACCGCCTCATGCAGTCTAGGAAGCACCTCTTTATTAGAGATCAGGTACTGCTGGTGATCTGTCTGATAGCGTTCGACAATTAAATCGGAATATTCAAACTCATTACCTTTCTCTTCAGGCGCATCTTCAAAGCCAATCGAGAAGGTTTTAATATTTTCAACCCCCGCCTCTGCCAGCATGGCCACCAATAGGCTAGAATCTAATCCGCCCGACAACAATACGCCAACGGGCACATCTGCTGCCGTTAAACGCTTATGAACTGCCTCTTTTAAGCGTTTATGAATGGTCTCAATCCAAGCCTTATCGGTCACGGGTATCGGTGCACCATGAAGTGTTTCACTCGCAGTGGCTTCTAAGTGCCAATAGCGTTTTTTATACATTTGTCCATCGGGATTAATCACCATCCAATAACCGGGCTCTAATTTTTTTACCCCGTTTAAAATGGTATTAGGTGCAGGAATGACCGCATGAAGTGTTAACTGATGGTGTAAGCCAACTGGATCAACGGATGTATCAATATTAGGCTGTGTTAACAGTGCCTGTGTATTGGAGGCAAACATAATCCCGCCTTCAACAGGAGCGTAATAGAGCGGTTTAATGCCCATTCTATCGCGCGCCATCAGTAGCTGTTGCTGATCATCATCCCAGATAGCAAAGGCAAACATGCCCTCAAAACGCTGTACACACTCCATGCCCCACTGCCGATAACTCTTTAAAATCACTTCGGTATCTGAGTGTGTTTGAAACACCTGACCAAGCGCTTCAAGTTCAACTTTTAACGCCTGATAATTGTAGATACAACCATTAAATACCAGAGAAAGCTCTTTATCCAGCATGGGCTGATGACCAGCATCACTTAAATCAATAATCGACAGACGACGATGACCAAGCCCTATCCCCTCTTGCAACCAGAGTCCACTATCATCAGGCCCCCGTTTTTCCATCTCTTTTAACATCGGTGTTAGGCGCTCTGCGCTGGCGTGTTCACCATTCCAATACATCTCACCACAAATTCCACACATAACGCGCTACACCGTTTAATCATTAATTGAAGAGAGGCCTATTTTAACTGTTTATCGTGTTAATTCTAACTTTAAAGTGAACTCTTGAATAGATTAGCTCGCTCCAAACCCATTCATTTTTATAAAGCCATTTTAAATTAACCCAAGCTATTTTTTAAGCGGCAACCACCGCCTCTTTATTTTTAGCGAAAGCCGAGATAACGCCACCAGAAGAGGTGATACAATACGAAAAACGAATTGATTTTTTAAAGAGGTTAAAATGAAAGTGTCACCGTTAAAATCTATTATCTTACTGAGTCTCTTAACCCTATTTATCAACGGCCCTGTTCAAGCTGAAAATATTACTCTAAACGTCCCCCATTCAAACTTAAAGGCTGATGCTGAATATGTTGCGGGAGATGCCGACAAATCGGCCGTCTTAATTCTTCATGGTTTTTTAACGACGAACCGATTTCATACGGTCATTTCAATGGCCAGAGCCTTACAAGATGAGGGCTACACGACCCTTGCTCCCACCTTAACGTTGAACATATCTAAACGCCAAAAAGCAATTAAGTGTAATGCCATTCATACTCATAGCCTAGAAGATGACATTATCGAAATTAAAGCGTGGATAAAATGGCTGCATAACAAAGGTTATCAAAAGGTCACGTTGCTTGGTCACTCCAGTGGCAGCCAAGAACTGCTTGCAACCCTACTAACCGATACAGAAGACCTAAATATTAATGGCGCTATTTTTACCAGTCTATTTTATTTAAACGGAGAGGAGCTTGGCATCTCTAAACAAGATATTGAATCAGCGACACAAGCTGTCTCTAAAGGGCTTACTCGCCCATCAAAATATAGTTTTTTGTTTTGTAAAAACAACTATTACTCCACGCCAAACAGTTTTTTATCTTATTTAAAACTAGACCGTCAGTACGTTACAGAAGCCCTTGATAAACTGACCATTCCGAGCTACACCATCATGGGATCAGCCGATCAACGTTACCAAAGTGTTGGCCAAAACTGGCTTGAAGTCCTTGAAAAAAGTAAAACTCATCTAATTATGGTCGAAGGGGCAAATCACTTTTTCTCAAGTGAGCATGAATTTGATTTACAAGACCATATCATCGACATCGTTAACACGCTCTAACGAATAGCAGGACTCCTTTGTGCGCTTACAAAAAGTATTAACACAGCCCATTAATGTTTACTTTGTCACCTTTTTGGTGACAGGGGTATTTATTTTACTTTTCTTAATTTGGTCTCTCTATTCTCAGAGCCAAAATATTCAACAAACCGTTATTGAAAAGTCTTTTTCTCAGGCACAGGAGGAGTTTACAAACAACTTTAACGCCTCAATCAACCATTTAACTTTAGAACTCAAAACACTTTCAGAGTGGGATGAAGTTCACCAACAACTCCAAGATCCTAGCTACTATTTCTTTTGGCATAATGAACGTTTAAAAGAGAGCGTTTTATTTAAAAAGAACTATGAACAGATCGAACTATACAATGCTGATAAAAAGCGTCTTATTCCAATACAAACAGATGCGTCACAGACCTTAGTCGAGCTTCCACCAGAGATTCAAACACTCGAACCCAAGGTTATCATTCTGAGTGCAACAGAAGCACACCTCATCCTATTTCAGACCGTATTAGACCGAGAAGATCAACAGATTATTGGCTACATTGGTGCGTCAATAGACCTGCTGTCGTTCTTAATTCAAAACAATGATTTTACCTATGTAAACAAATCAACGATTCAGTTTTCTAAACTCGGTGAAGTCTCTTTAAAAACAGCTTTATCATATATTCATTATGAGCCTGTTGCTAACCAACAACAGATTATTTATGGAGCTTAATACAAGACTTTATTGTCAAAATGATCGCGCTACTCTTAATCTCTACGCTCATTTTGGTAACCGCTTTTAAGACCTTCTTTAGCCAGCCACTGGAAATCTTGGCCACTTATTTACGTACTTTAAAGCAGAACCCTAAAAAGAGCCATACAATACCTGAAAATACCTTTTACCTAAAAGAGTTTGATGACCTTAAACACTCCCTTCATGCCTACCACCAAAACTTACAGAATGCACAGACCGAACTTCACCATCAAAACCAGCTGGTGTGGGAGCAAGCAAGAAGAGATGTGTTAACCAATATATACAATAGACGCGCCTTTGATGAAACTTGGAACTGCCTCTTAGAGCTCTCTATCAATAGACCGGTTGCGACAGCCTATATTCTGTTTGATTGTGACTATTTTAAAGCCCTTAATGATACCTACGGCCATGACGTGGGAGATGAAGTTATTCGAGTTTCCGCCACCACCATTCAGGCCGCTTTACCGATTGACAGCCCCCCTTACCGAATAGGCGGCGATGAATTTGCCATTATTGTGCAAAGCAAAAGCCGTGAACAGGTACTTGAAATTGCGACTAAATGCCTAAAATCACTGCACCAATTTAATTTCAATAGCATTGGCATTAAAGAGAAGTTAGCCTTCAGTGTCGGCATTAGTTATGCCGATCCCGCTGACTCCAACGACTTTATCAATGATATTATCTCCCTACCAAGGCAAGCAGATATCGCCATGTATAAAGCCAAAGAGTCCCTGCTACACAAAATACAGTGCTATACCCCAAAGCTTGAACACGCTAATAAAAGTCTAGTCTCCAGTACCTTAGTCAGTCAAATTGTCGAAGCTGTTCAAAGTGGTCGTAATATTGTCATGAACTTTCAACCAATCCAAGCCGTTGAGACAGACCAACTCTATTTTGAATCCCTTATTCGAATGGAAGGCGATAACGGCATTATTTATCCAACGGATATCTTTGCCGTTGTTCAGCGGCGCCGCTTAGAAGTTGAGATGGATGTACAGATTATTCAACAGGTCTACAAAGCCATGCAAGCAAATAAAATCCCTCGCCATACTGGCGTGGCCATTAACGTATCAGGAAAAACCCTGCTCCAATCTAATTTTGTGAGCCTGTTTAAAGATTTTATACCGCTTTTAAAGCAGTATAAAATCGTCATTGAAGTCACCGAAAATACCCTAATAGACCATATGGAGTATGCGCAATCGGTTTTAAATGAACTCCGAGAACAGGGGTTTTTAATTGCCCTAGATGATTTTGGCAGCGGCTACTCCTCCATCAAATACCTCGCCCACATGCCCGTCGATATTATTAAGTTTGATATGAGCATGACAGTCGCCCTTAATTCAGACGAAAAAACCATCAATATCATAAAATCAACTGCAGAGATGGTACGTCGATCTGGTTACGACCTTGTACTTGAAGGCATAGAAGATACTGATTTAATGTCTAAATCTATTGAAGCTGGAGCAACGCATCTGCAAGGCTATTTACTCGGCCGCCCATCTCCTGATGCGATTTGTCCACCCAGTATCGCGCCTGATTCAAGCACTAAACTTATCTAAAATGCCTTATCAGAAACCTAGCAAGCAAACCCAACAACAGCGACCTGCTCTACACAGCAAAGATGGCCCGCTAAACTCTATCCCTATCATCGGGTTAACAGGGGGCATTGGTTCTGGTAAATCCACCGTGTGTCATTTATTTTCCAAGAGAGGCATTCCCATCATTGATACTGATGATGTTTCAAGGCACGTTGTTGAGCCGGGCTCTCAAGGTTTAAACGGGATTATTCAATTATTTGGTTCATCCTTCTTAACCCCTGAAAATACCCTAAACCGAGCCGCTTTAAGAACTCATATATTTCAGAACCCTATCGCTAAAGCACAACTGGAAGCATTACTGCACCCACTTATTCA
>JAADDM010000266.1 GCA_013153955.1 Gammaproteobacteria bacterium
CAATCACCCCATCTTTAGTGATGCGCTTATCTTTTAAGGCCAGTAGACGCTCTTTATAAACAGCAGGCAGAGAGGAGGCTTCAATATTAAACCTAAGATGAATGGCTGAGGAGACTTTATTGACATTTTGACCACCTGCGCCTTGGGAGCGAATGGCGGTTAACTCAATCTCTTCATCAGGAATGGATACCGCCAAACTAATTTTAAGCATTCTAAGCACCTCCTTTAAACAGTCGATTCATTTACTGCGTAGGTCTTAAAAAAAGCTGATAGCCTGGATTATCCTGCTCATTCACAAAAGGATACCCCAGCTGGTTTAAGTAGACTTCAAAATCAGCCTGCTGCTCAGGCGGAACCTGAACCCCAACAAGCACACGACCATAGGCCGCGCCGTGGTTTCGATAATGAAACAGGCTGATGTTCCACTCTTCACTCATATTAATTAAGAATTTAAGCAGCGCACCGGGTCGTTCTGGAAATTCAAAGCGATATAACAGCTCATTTTGAACCCCATTGGCATGCCCCCCCACCATAAACCGAAGGTGAAGCTTGGCCATCTCATTGTCAGACATATCCTGAACCGCATAGCCATGCGTCTCTAACGTATTTAAAATCGCCTGTTTTTCTGGTTTACCGCCCTCGGTTCTAACCCCGACAAACACCACCGCCTGGTTCGCATCAGAGTAGCGATAATTAAACTCTGTAATGGCTCTTCTATCGCCTAGCAGTTCACAAAACTGTTTAAAACTACCGGGGGTTTCATCAATGGTTACCGCAAAAATCGCCTCACGCTTTTCCCCCAATTCGGTACGCTCGGAGATATGGCGTAAACGATCAAAGTTCATATTCGCACCACTGACAATACAAGCCATATTGAGATCAGAGACTGACTTTTGAGCAACAAACTTTTTAAGACCAGCAAGCGCAACCGCACCAGCAGGTTCAGCAATGGCTCGGGTATCTTCAAAAATATCTTTCACTGCGGCACAGATCGCATCCGTTTTAACGGTAATCATCTCATCAACACAGGTTTGGGCAATTCTAAACGGAATCTCTCCCACCTGGGCGACAGCAACCCCGTCGGCAAAAATACCCACTTGATCAAGCGTAACCCGTTTGCCTGCTTTAAGTGCCTCTGTCATACACGCAGCATCTTCAGGTTCAACGCCAATAATACGTGTCGTTGGCGATACCTGCTTAATCACAGAGGCGATACCCGAGATTAACCCTCCGCCACCTACTGCCACAAAAATAACATCAAAAGGCTGACTGTGCTGGCGCAGTATCTCTAGTGCAATCGTCCCCTGCCCAGCAATCACATCTAAATCATCATAAGGGTGAATATAGGTCAGCTGGCGACTCTTAACCAAGGCTTGGGCAAAACGAGAGGCTTCGTCATATGAGTCCCCCTCAAGAATCACTTTGCCGCCTAAATTTTTAACCGCATTTACTTTAATATCTGGCGTGGTTTTTGGCATCACAATCGTCGCTTCAACCCCCAGTTTTTGAGCAGACAAAGCCACGCCTTGTGCGTGATTGCCTGCTGATGCAGCAATCACGCCTGCCGATTTCTGCTCATCAGTTAAATTAACCATGCGATTGTATGCCCCTCTTAACTTAAAAGAGAACACGGGCTGAAGATCTTCACGCTTGAGCCAAACACTGTTTTGAACTTTTTTAGATAGCAACGGCGCACGCTCTAAAGGGGTTTCATCAGCGATGTCATACACGGGAACGGTTAAAACTCGGCGCAGTATCTCTTGGGGCATGCAATTTCCTAATCTTTAAAACAGTTAAGGGCGACATTTAGGCTGGGCTAACCCGCTTATTTGGAGTGACCGAGCTTAAATTAATAGGCCACATTATAACACTGTTATCTAAAGGGATTGTCGACGTAATGCCACCTACGATATAGGGAATTAAAGTTAAAAGTGCCCCCTGATACCAGACGCTGTCTTTTGCTGTTCAACGATAATGAATCAACTCAATTTACCAAAAAGGATAAGAGACTAAAAATGAACCCTTAATTTAAAGCATCAAACCTTTCTCAAGAGTTTGGTAAGACTCGCCCAAATAACATGCGGTACACTACAAAAGTGAACCAAAAACCCTGTAACCGCCTACTAATAGGCTTAACCAAAATAAAGAGTTCGTCCTTATGAAACCCAAAAGCCTTCTCTCTATTTTTCTCCTAGGTATCCTACTTGGACTGATTTATCTTTTTCTGCCCGTCGACCAAAAGACGCAAGACAGTGATAAACACGCCTCTCATACACAGCTGATTACCAGCGACAAACCTATTGGTGGGGAGTTTACTCTCTCATCCTCAACAGGCGAGCACGCTTTAGCAGAGTACCAAGGTAAGCTGGTGTTAATCTATTTTGGCTATACCTACTGTCCAGATATTTGTCCAACTAATTTGGGCAACCTGTCGGTGGCTTATCAGGGGCTCACTCAAGATGAAAAAGAGCAGCTTAAAATACTCTTTATCTCTGTAGACCCTGAACGTGATACCGTCGATAGATTACAAACCTATGCAAATTACTTTGATGCAGGTATTACAGGGTTAACAGGAACCCCAGAAACACTTCAAGAAATTACCCAGCGATATGGCGTGGTTTACGCGCGCGTTGATGATCCAAACAATGGGACAAACTATGCCGTTGATCACTCGGCCTTTACCTATGTGGTTGACCAGGCGGGTCGGTTACAAACACAACTCCCTCACGCGACCACGCCTGATCAGTTTACGAAAGTCATTCGTCAATATCTCAATAATTAACGAACAAACGGGGCGATTAGTGCCCAAATTAGCCCAATTTATATATACTCTAATCCACACAAATAATAGCCACTAAAAAGGACTCTCTCATGAAAAAAACTTTAATCGCGCTTTCATTAGGCCTTGCTACCACACTATCTAGCGTAAACCTTATGGCCTCTCAAGCAGATGATGTTACCGTAAGCAACCCGTTTGCCAGAGAAGTACCTCCGGGCGCGCCTGCCAGTGCGAGCTTTATGACCCTGACAAACCATTCAGGTCAACCGATTAAGTTGGTTCAAGCAGACTCTAACGTCTCTAAAATTGTCGAACTGCATACTCATACAAATGACAATGGCGTGATGCGTATGCGCAAAGTTGCTTTCATGGAAATTCCTGCAAACGGTCAAACTGAGTTAAAGCCTGGTGGACTACATATCATGCTGATTAACCCAATTAATCCAATTAAAGTAGGTCAAACGGTCTCCGTCGAACTTACTTTTGCAGATCACAGCACCAAACAAGTCGAGATGCCTGTTAAGTCCTTTAAAAAGATGATGGGCGGAATGAAGCACAGCATGGGACATGATATGAACCACGGTATGAGTCATGACATGAAGCACGACAAACACGATCATAATGAACATCATAATGAACATCACGAAGCCCATGATGAAGATCACCACGATGATCATGAACGTGAACACAACCACATGCATTAAAGATCAAACCGCTCCCTCCATGAATCATCAGATTTTCTTAAAGGAGCGGGCCATTAATCCGTTAAAATGCCGTAACCATTATTTAAAGAGTACATTCAACATGAAGACTAAAACAATCGCTTTAGGGGCTGTATTAAGCGCCCTACTTTCAACTCAAGTGTTTGCCATGCCACAAATGGCAGGAACAAACTCGACTGAAGCGGGGAAGCGTATCATTGAACGAGATGGTGCCCTTGCCAAAGTTGGTACATTACAACTCTGTGTGGACTATCATGAATTAACCACAGACGCAGCGCGCAAAAGCTACATTCAAGAACTAGACCTTCGCTCTCAGCTAAGTGAGCAGGACCATGTACTGTCTCCAAAACACAAAGTATCAAACAGCATGACCATGTGCGGTATGTACATGTCTAAAGGCAAACCAATCGTAGAGAAGTCTCGTCAAATTAGACCACTTACCTTTAAAACTGTTCACGTCTATGAAGACCTTTATATCACAACGCAATCAGGCATGATTACAGCCATTCATGAACGCAAAGAGGGTACAATGCCGCCCGCGTTAACCCCTGAACTGCCTAAGGTTCAAGCCCCTCCTATTGCCCCTAAATAATCCAGCCTTATCTTAAACAGATAACTTAAAAGCCTCTATTCAGTTCGAGTCCCACTGCCTGACAACATTGTTGGGCAGGGGTTTTCATGCCCTAACCTTTCAATATAAAGCTCTTTTTCTTGCTCAAGGCCCTGTCCAAATAAGTATTACTACGATAACAAATCCCTATACAACCCATTAAAACTTGATTACAATAGGGGGTTAACAAATATAAAAAATATAAGAGGGAGATCACCCATGACACAAGACGAACTGAAACAAAAAGTCGCACAAGCCGCCATTGAATATGTTGTACCAGATACCATTATTGGTGTTGGAACAGGCTCTACTGCAAACTTTTTTATTGATGAATTGGCAAAAATAAAAGGGTCAATCGAAGGCGCTGTCGCCAGCTCAGAAGCAACGGCAGAGCGTCTACGCGGTCACGGCATTCCAGTTCTTGATTTAAATTCTGTCGCTCAAATGTCAGTCTATATTGACGGTGCTGATGAAGCGGATGCAGGCCTTAACCTCATCAAAGGTGGCGGTGGAGCCCTGACGAGAGAGAAGATTGTATTGGCCGTTGCAGATAAATTCATCTGTATTGCAGACGACAGCAAGAAAGTCAAAACACTGGGCAAATTCCCCCTGCCTGTTGAAGTCATTCCAATGGCTCGTAGCTATGTCGCCCGTGAAATCGTCAAGCGTTTTGGCGGAGAGCCTGTTCTGCGTGAAGGCTTCACAACAGACAACGGTAACTTAATCCTAGATATCCACGGCTTAGAAATTATTGAACCTGTTGCCATGGAAAATGAACTCAACAGCATCGTAGGCGTTGTCACAAACGGTCTATTTGCTGCGCGCCCTGCTGATATTTTTCTATGTGGAACAGCAAATGGTGTTGAGACCTTAACGGCTAAATAACCCAATCGACAACCTGCAATCTCCTGCGTACTTAACACAGGTTAGAAAGCTATTAAAAAGGGTCATTCTAAATGGCCCTTTTTTATCTCGATCAAACAAAAGAGTGCAACCATGCAAAATATTGGCGGAAAGATTTTCGGCGCCCTAGTCATTGGCCTACTAGGCACACTGCTTTACCTAACAGTCTTCTCAGACGGATTAGGCAAAGGCCCTGATATTAATATCACCAATTCGCAAGGACAGAGCTTCAATTTAAGTAAGCCCATGAAGCCCGTACTGATCAACTTCTGGGCAACCTCCTGCCCCGGCTGCATTAAAGAGATGCCCGACCTCGCTAAAATGAAGCAAGCCCTTGGTAATCGATTTGAACTGGTTGCCGTTTCAATGAGCTATGATCCAAGCGAACAAGTCGATCAATTTATTAAACGCAACCCCTACCCTTTTATCTTTATTAAAGACAGTGACGAAGCGATTGCCAAAGCATTTGGAGGCATTCTACTGACCCCGACCAGCTTCCTAATAGCCCCTAATGGTAAAATTGTTTACCAACAAATAGGAGAAGTACATTTTGAACAAGTCGCGGAACGTATTAAGCAGATGAGCCCACAATTTTAAAAGACGCACACAGCTTTGATCGTGAAACACGAAGTTTACCCCCCGCAAAAAAAACGCTTTCTTTTGAAGGCGTTTTTTGCATCTAAAGATAGTTACAGGCCGAATCCAATCAACGTTTACTGCCTTTTATACACCCTCCTAAATTGAGTTTATTATGCCCTCTTTAACCCCTCCCCCCCCTATTAAAGGTCTATATACCATAACCGATCCCAACTTAACCTCCCCAGAGAATATGGGGCACGCGGTTGAATCCGCTCTAAAAGGTGGTGCAAAACTAGTGCAGTACCGCGATAAAAACAGCCCTTTTGACGTGCAGGTTGCGCTTGCAAAACAGATTAAAACGCTCTGCACACACTACCGAGCGCAGTTCATTGTGAATGATGATTTAGCCCTCGCACAAGCAGTACAGGCCGATGGCATTCATATTGGTAAAAACGACTGTGATTTGGCCGCAGCACGCAAAGCGCTCGGGGAATCTGCTATTATTGGCGTCACCTGCTATAACGACCTTTCGAGGGCTTTAGCGATGCAGGCCGCAGGAGCGAACTACGTGGCCTTTGGTCGCTTCTTTCCCTCTAAAACCAAACCCAATGCGCCCCAAGCGGAGCTTGAAACGCTTCGAGAAGCCAAGGCATGCCTACACATTCCCGTAGTTGCCATTGGCGGAATTCATTTTGATAACGCATCAACCCTACTCGAAACAGGGGTAGATTCACTGGCTGTCATTCAAGGGGTTTTTGCCCAGCCTGATATTGAAATGGCAGCCCGTAAGCTCAGCCAACTATTTTAAGTCTTAATTTGTAAGTGACCTTCATGGGTGCACTTTTCAGCATAAACCATACGTATTCCCTTTAGTTTAAAACCCTATTCACGGTATAATTCGCTTATTAAAATGTGAGCGAAGCATAAACCCATTCGTACTGGTTTAGATACAAGCGACCAACCTCCCTGCCATAGCTGGTAACGGAGCAGATTGTTTCAACCAAACACCCTCATAAATACAGATAATAAGGACTCCCATGAGCAAATCTCACGACCTATTTGAAGCCGCACAAAAACATATTCCTGGTGGCGTAAACTCCCCTGTACGAGCATTTAAAGGGGTGGGTGGAGACCCTGTTTTCTTTAAGTCTGCAAAAGGCGCTTATTTAACCGATGCCGATGATAAGCAGTACATTGATTATGTCGCGTCATGGGGGCCTGCGATTCTAGGCCACGCCCACCCTGAAGTCGTTAAAGTCGTTCAAGCTCAAGCTGAGCAAGGATTAAGCTTTGGCGCACCTACTGCGATAGAGACCGAAATGGCTGATTTGGTTTGCAACCTGATTCCTTCAATGGATATGGTACGCATGGTTAGCTCAGGTACAGAAGCGACTATGACAGCAATTCGGTTGGCGCGAGGTTACACTGGACGCGATAAAATCGTTAAATTTGAAGGCTGCTACCACGGTCATTCAGACTCTCTATTGGTCAAAGCAGGCTCAGGCGCACTGACCTTAGGCGTCCCCTCATCACCCGGTGTGCCCGCAGCATTAGCAGAACAGACACTTACCTTAACCCATAATGATGCAGAAGAAGTACGTAAAGTATTTGCTGAAATCGGTCATGAAATTGCCTGTATTATCGTTGAACCTATCGCAGGGAACATGAACTGTATTCCCCCTGAAGAGGGCTTTCTACAAACCCTTCGTGAAGTCTGTGACGAAAATGGTACAGTCCTGATTTTTGATGAAGTTATGTGCGGGTTCCGTGCTGGCTTACAGGGCGCACAGGGCATTTACAATATTACGCCTGACCTAACCACTTTCGGTAAAGTCATTGGCGGCGGAATGCCGGTTGGTTCATTTGGTGGCAAGCGCGAAATTATGCAGCACATCGCCCCACTCGGCCCTGTCTACCAAGCAGGAACCCTCTCAGGAAACCCCATTGCGATGGCGGCTGGCTTAAAAACACTTGAACTCATCAGTGTGCCGGGCTTCTTCGAAGGCTTAGAAGAGAAAGTCACTCGACTCACCACTGGTGTACAAGCAGCGGCCGATGAACTTGGCATCCCTTTTACCACGAATCAGGTGGGTGGCATGTTCGGCTTCTTCTTCTCAGAAGAGAAAAATATCAGCCGTTTTGCACAAGTAGCTAAAGGTAACATGGATCACTTCCAAGCGTTCTATCACGGTATGCTTGCAGAAGGGGTTTACCTAGCACCTTCAGCCTATGAAGCTGGATTTGTTTCTTCACAACACACCAATGAAGACATTGATAACACCATCGCAGCAGCCAAGCGAGTCATGGCAAAGCTATAAACGCCCAAGCTCGCAACCCGAGTTCGGGGTCAGAGTTCGGGGTCAGAGTTCGGGGTCAGAGTTCGGGGTCAGAG
>JAADDM010000233.1 GCA_013153955.1 Gammaproteobacteria bacterium
GAAACAGGTTAGGGGGTACGGCTGGCACTGGCTGACACGCTTGAAGGCCAATCGGTTGGTGTCGGTGGAAGGGAATCGGCACAATAGACCGGTGTCGACATGGTGCATTCCGCCTCACGGGAGGAAGATGCATTTGAAAGGCTACGGCTGGGTGAAAGTATTCAAGACGGTGACCGCTGACGGTCGCGAGGAATACTGGGCGACCAGCCGGTTAGACATGAGCATCGCGGAAGCAGCGGAATATGCGCTATGGGCGTGGCAGATTGAAGTGTACCACCAGGGTTTGAAACAGTTCACCGGCATTGAACGGGGCCAATTTCGTATGGAGAAGGCGCAGCGCAACCATATTGGTTTGGCTATTCGGGCATTTCTGCGTTTGGAGATCTTTCGCTTGCAGAAAGGCGTGACTTGGTTTGAAGCGAAACACAGCATCCTCCGGGAGGCTATTCGGGCTTATCTCGCTCAGCCTACTATCACCCTCCCGGCAACTACGTAACTCCTAAATAATATAAACGGCACGATAATCCACGCTGAAACCACAACCAAATCTCTGGTAGATATTCCAGATTAACACGCTCCATCAACTCAAAGAAAAAACAAGCCAAATACCCCACCGGGGCAGCACGAGCGAAACGCGAGCGCACTCAAGGCAATCATCAAACTGTATCTTTCAAAACAGGGACAAAAATGCCCCGTACCAACACACATTAATAATGTGCATAGATTGTCTTCACGTCCACCCCTAATAATTTGGATATTCTGTGAATATCTTGCCCTGAAATTTCACAATCTGGATTGAAGAGAGTTATAGAGAACCTAGCAAAACCCGCTGGCCAAGCATATTCCAGACGATCCAATCGCGTTCGATGACCACAAGGCGTCTCTACTTCCATATCCACAAAACCAGTGGCATATTTCGCTCTCATAACCTCTTGCCACCATGCAATATCAAGTAAGCGTCGGCATTCAGGACAATATATAGTATGAAGATTACTTCCTGGATCTATGAAACGGACTTCTTGAGTTGTGGTGGCTTCTATTTCTATCTCTGGGCAAGTTTCTCTTAACAAAGAAATGGTTTGTGCCACCTGCTCTTCCGATGGAACGTAATACGGGTCTTCAGGAATTATGTACAAATAATAATCAGACATTTTCTTTTCTTTTCTCCTTGTATTTTATTGCACTTGGATTCAACTCGTAAGTGCAACAGGTGAATCGCCAAAGAATACATCAAACGGAATGCTGCTCCTCCTGCCTCACCGGCTTTACCAACAACACCACCAACACCTCCCAGAATGAAGAAGAGGAGAAAAGCAGTTCCTCTCCCAATGGCTCGCCACCGACGTCCATTTTGCCAGTCTTCAACATAAGAACCCACTACCATGTTTTTCAATTCATCCCCAAAACCAGACACAAAGTCTTTGGCGCCCATCCGCACTTTTTAACGTCGCGCCGCGTATTAGTTGGCGTCGGCCTGGGCACAGGTGTTGGTGTAGGCGTCGAGGCAGGCGCAGACGGAGGAGATGCTGCCGCCACCGTCCGCCACCCTACGATTTCCCGCTTCTTCGCCGTCCGGTAGCCCTTCAATCGCTGCTTGGTCACAGTCTGGCAACCCATCAACACCCGATCTTTTACTTTTCGCCAACCGGTCAGCACATTCCTCTTCACCGTCCGGTAATTTGAGAATGTCTCTCCCTTCGTCGCCGTGGCGCACCAGCAATATGCCCATATCCCGCACAATTTCTCATTCCAAAATACCCTCAGAGCGAAGATCCTCTTCCAACTCCCCACCAACACTCTTCGGCACCCGAAACCACCACCAGGAGCGTGATTCTTGTCCAACGTTAGGTAGCACAGGCCGCTTGATCCTCTTTGTCGCGTTATAGAATCGTTCATCCCACGGCCGTATTAATTGCATCAACTCCTTTCGTAGTGTCTGGGGAGATTCCCTCAAAATTTCTTCCAAAAGATCCCTGACAGACAAATCATTCGTATATTCGTAAATTGAATTCTGATAGCCTCGCTCGGCCTGAACCACAAAATCCTGCCATCGGTGTAACAACTGTTCTAGTGTCAGTATATACTTGGCACGCTTAGACAACCTCTGCAAGATAGCATTCAATGCATCAAATTCCTCAGGTGTCAAATGACGGTACAACCTCATTATCTCCCTCCTCTTGTCTGTTTAAGCCAGTATTCATAACCACTCTTTGGTTTAAATCCCCTCCTTACTGAGGATAGCAAATTCGTTCGTTGATGGATTATAAAAGAGTTTGCCTCCACCAGGCCGAATATAGGTCAAAATTTCCTCGCCACCGGACGTGAGTTTCTGAGCTCCGATTAGGTATTCGGATGGTGTTTTATAACCGAACTCGGCGGCGTGTTTCCCAAAGTGCTGAAGGAGTTTATCCAGGGAAGCAAACGCCCTTTGAGTGATCCCAACGCCCTCTGCTAAACCCACCATCTCTCCTGCCTCACCAGCTTTTCCAGCAACACTTGCTGCTTCTCCCGCCTTACCGACTTTGCCAACAGCACTAACAATCCCCCCAAGAAAAAAGGAAGAGCAAAAGCAGTTCCTCTCCCAATGGCTCGCCACCGACGTCCATTTTGCCAGTCTTCAACATAAGGCGCAACAAAAGCCTGCCCCACCTCCTTGGAGTGAGTTACTATATACCGTACTGTTTCAATGGGATGTTGAGCCAGATCAGAAATACCCACTACCATGTTTTTCAATTCATCCCCAAAACCAGACACAATGTTTTTGGCGCCCATCCGCACTTTTTAGCCAATCAGGCCAATCATCGCGCCGCGTATTAGTTGGCGCCGGCCTGGGCACAGGTGTTGGTGTAGGCGTTGAGGCAGGCGCAGACGGAGGAGATGCTGCCGCCACCGTCCGCCACCCTACGATTTCCCGCTTCTTCACCGTCCGGTTGCCCTTCAACCGCTGCTTGGTCACCGTCCTATACCCCACTAACACCTTTTCTTCTCCCCAACAATTCTTCCTCACCATGACGGTCGTTCATCGGGGCCCTGCACAGCCCAGGTCCATTCGCCTAAGATGATGCCCGCTCTCAAAATCAACGCTCCCATCACCAACATCACTCAAGCGGAGATATGTGCTGCCTTGGTCATTGTTTGCCTCCTGTGGCTATTTGCCGCCAATACTTTAGACCTTTACCGAACCTCTCCTCAGCCGCCAACGCCACGCGGCTATATCGTTCGCACTTATGTCCGCCAGCGAGGCCCTATACCCATCATGCCCTTACCTCATCTTCTCCCATCTCTTGCCTTCCCCTACGCCTCAACCATTCTCAACCGTTCCCGCCAACGGCGGCGCTCATCTCACTAAACAAAACTCAGGTTATTTACATTGCTGCGAGTGCGATCTGCCTTAAGTAGTGCCCAAAGACGGCGCTGAAGGCGCTTGCTCTCAACTTCCCTCCTTGGTTCTCCTTTCCCATTGTCTAAACTCATGTCTGAACATCAGACAATAACATTACAACGGCATTTTCTTTTCGAGAATTTGCACAAACATATCCCCCAATGAATACATCAAAAAATAAAGAATATATAGATCAACCATTATTGCAAATTCTTCGCTCTGGTCTCTTCTTATATTATAAAGTTCATTCAACGTCGCTACGGCTGACAAAAACAATACACTCAAACCCAAACCCGCCCATACCACCACTATTTTAGTAGGTAGCGGAAAAACCCACAACAAAACCCAACCAACCCCAAAAATAACAACTCCCAATGCCAACAATAAACCAAACCAAGAAAACCAACGCCGCCACTTATATGCCCATATCCACGAAAAAATCACTCCCAAAATCAAAACAAAAAAACCTTCTGGCGAAAAAACTTTTTGGCCTAAGATAACCAAACTTGCTCCAAACCCATAAGATACTGCTAACAGTAAAATTCTGTTCCATGGAGACACGTTTTTAAACATTTCCAACAAAACAAACAACAATAACGTACCAATCAACCACACCGTATACCACGATTGAGGCACCCGCGCACTGCTTTTGGCACCAGCTACAATCATCAAGGTTGCTAAGCCGATCCAGGATCCATATTGAAGCAAAAAAGTCCATCCTTGCATCGTTACGGCTCCGCTCGCTGAGGAATACTCTGCTTGCTCGTAGCTTCTATTTCTAAAGTATCCGAACCTTCCCAAAAACCAAATAGTAAAATTTTAAAACGCCGACGTATACGCACCACAATACTTAAATCTCGTGCAGTAGGTGCATACATATAAGGATAAATCACCTCAAAATGACTGATCGAAGGATCATCAGGCCCTACGTGATTACGAACAGCGTATTGTTGTACTTGCGCCGCAACCTGCGTTTGCATTGGTGACGATACCAATCGCCTTCGATCCTCATCACTAAGCCAAGCAGGAATATCTGCAGGTGAAGGAGTGGCTGTACAAGTGGCATCCGGAGTGCCATAGCCTGCGTCAGGTTCACAAGGAGAATCGGCCGCAGCAGTCTGCTGAGCTAAGGCTTGTGTCATCATTTGATCGCCCACAACAACCAATCCTGCCTTTGCGGCAGATCCAGCAGCATTAGCAAGTGATTGACGCTCTATGGAAATACGGCCCACGTCAACTATCAGAGCGAGCAACAATAGCGAGGCAATAAGGAAAATTGCTGTCAAAGTAGTCACTTGACCAGCCCTGAAGTTTCGGCGCAGTAACATATCCTAAACCTCCTTCCCAAGCACCCTGTGCAAGGGACTCCGATACTTAAGGATTTTGATATTCCATAATCGTTGTTGCCTGAGCTGAAATATTAAGATCCATCGGAGGCAATGCTAAATGAAGCGGATAGGTGACTTTTACCGTTAACGGTGCACCACGAGGCTCAGGATATGGCAAATTGCGTGGCGGCTCATCTTGTGATGGACTAATTTCAATTATCAGCCGCGAAGTATCTAAGCCATAAGCAGCACGATTTATCGCGCCAATAATTTGAGCGTCACCCTGGCTCGGATCTGTAATTACCGCGCCAGCACGAGCTCCTTCCCAAACAGCGTTAGTTACTACGATTTGGGTATACATAATGACGCCTAATTCAATGGTTCCCACCATCAGTGCCAACAAAATTGGCAAAATAAGAGCAAACTCAACTAAGGTCTGCCCCAACAAATGAGCCGATGAATTTTGTTTTTTGAAATACAATTGCCGGCTTCTCATTGTCACATATCTATCGTTGCGCGAAGAATAAGAGAATAGGGGGGGCTAAATAAATCAAAAGCAATGCTGGGAGGAAGAAAAATACCAAGGCTGGGATAATACGAAGTGGTGCTGTCTGAGCCAGAGCTTCAGCACGTTGCCGGCGACGTGTTCTGAGAAGCTTTACCTGAACTTGTAAAGTTCGAGCCAATGACGTGCCTAATTGTTCTGAAAGATTCACCGCTTCTACAAAGTTAGCGACTTCTGGTGTAGGAGAGCGTTTAGCAAGTTGACGCAATGCCTCCGAGCGAGGCACTCCCAAAGACATAAGCTGGATCACCCGTCTCAACTCATCGCCTAAAGGGCCTGGATAGGTCGCTGATACTCGCCGCAACGCAGGTTCAAAACCCAAACCAGCCTCTACAGTCAAAGCCAACAATTCTAAAAACCCCGGCAAATCTCGCTGAAAATACCTTGCCCGTTTTCGTTTACGATGCGAAAGCCATAACGGTGGTGCCAATATCGTTATCACAAAAAGGTTGAACGCCCAAAACCAACCTTCTGGGGAACCGCGCGTCCAAAATAATACTACCACCCCCACCCAGGCACTCGCCGTAATCAGCAACCACCAAATCTTTTGAAAGACTTTGGCTTCCATTGGAATTCCGGCCCATGCCATCAGTTCTTCTGGAACCCACCGATTTAACCATTGTGGAGCACGTATCAAATCTAAAATTTGCTTCCCAACCGCAGAAAATCTGGAAAAATATTTAGAAGTGGTCTGAGGAAGCCCCAACAAATATCTCAGCCGTTGACGAGCAGCTTCATCTACTCGCAATGTCCATAAAAAAATAGCAACGTCAATAATAAACAAAGCCAAAACTACGGCTAACAATAACACAACAAAATTGGTACGCATCAGAAATCCACCTTAATAATCCGCCAAATCAAAATAGCTCCTATAAGTTCTAACAAACCTACAACAACCAGGATTAAGTTGCCAAGAAACGTATTGAAAAGCACGTCAACATATCCTGGAAAGAATGAAAGAATGCCCAAAGAAATAGGAACCAACAGCGCAATCACAATAGCAGATAACCGTCCTTGAGTGGTCAATGTTCGAATCTCATTCTCTAGTTGAACTTGCTCGCGCAAAGAATTAGCAATTTCCCTCAATAAAAGCACCAAATTTCCGCCCACATGCCGTTGCAATGCCAAGCCTTCAACTAAGAATGCCAAGGCATTGTTGTCAGGTTGACGCTTGGCAAGTTCTGCCAACGCCTGATCCACTGACAATCCTAGCTTGATCAGATGAGAAACTCGTTCCATTTCGGAAGCGCTTGGTTCGGTTAATCCTCGCGTCACAAATTCTATAGCCTGGGGTAATGAAAATCCAGCCTGCAAGGCATCCGCCAGGCGATCTACAACATCAGGTAGTTGTTCGCGAAACAAACTTCGTTTTTTGGCTGCCTTATAACCAATTAAAGCGATTAAAGCTAACCAAAAAACAAAAGCGAAGAACCAGGCCAAAATTGCCCTGTGTGTAGAGAACCACCCCGAAAGATATCCCAAAGTCCAACTCGCGAACATCATCCCCAACATTATTACACGCTTTTGGGGAAAGCCAGCATCTTGCCAATATGTCCAAAGTAAATTTCCCAAACGTGTTTCAAATAAAGGAACCAGTTGCTTCTCAATCCACTGGACTGTCTGAGTGAGCTTTTGAAACCAACGCGACCTAGGTAACGGCCACTGCAACCGTTCACGGGCGCGCTCACGCCAAACATGCTTTAAATTACGGCGATATTCCCACTCAATAAGCGCTAACAAACCTATAAATACACTCCCAAAAACAACAACAGCGGCCCACCAAGCGATGTAACGTACCATCCACGTTTCTAAGGTACGCCGCCACATCCATGCTGCAGCAATCACTACGATATAAAGTACACCTGAAATAAGATGATAAAGTCGACGATTCATTACGCTAATCTAAAGGTTGCTTTGGAGAATATCCAGCTTTATAAATAGTCTCTAAACATTGGGGAGCATAACCTGTAGCCTCAAAATGCCCTTCCGTTTGCCCTTGAGTATTGATACCCGTTCGCTCAAAACGATAAATTTCTTTGACTACAACTTTTATTTGGCCATCAGGACGCTCTTCCCGAAGTACTTCTGCGATAGAAACAATTTTTCGTTGTCCTCCAGGCAGGCGTTCCTGTTGCACAATTAAATCCAATGCACTTACAATTTGCTCCCGAATAGCTGGCTGAGGCAACTCCAAATTAGCCATCAAAACCATTGACTCTAGACGGCGAATAGCGTCCTCAGGAGAATTTGCATGCACTGTCGTCAAAGATCCAGGATGCCCTGTATTCATCGCCTGCAACATGTCAAAAGCTTCCGCGCCTCGGACCTCGCCCACGATAATACGATCCGGTCGCATGCGTAATGCATTGCGTAATAAAGTGCGAATCGTTACTTCCCCACGTCCCTCGATATTAGGTGGTCGCGATTCCAAAGATACTAAATTTTTTGCCACTAATTGGAGTTCCGCTGTATCTTCTATCGTAATCAAACGCTCGTATTGAGGTATGCATCGAGCAAGTGCATTTAAGGTAGAAGTCTTACCCGAACCTGTACCGCCCGAGATCAAAATATTAAGTTTGGCCCGTACGCAAGCCTGAAGAAAACGCGCCATATCTTCGCTAAGCGTTTCTAACTGCACTAA
>JAADDM010000038.1 GCA_013153955.1 Gammaproteobacteria bacterium
TCACAAGTTCTAATCAAATGCTGTCTTAGGACAGTTTGATTAAAGTTTGTATAAAAGCCCCGTCTATTTATAGGCGGGGCTTTTTGCGTTTAACCCAAATTAATTCGGGGTCTAATTCGGGGTCAGAACAAAATCTATTTTACTTACTTGCGTGTAGTAATTTAGTATCCCTGCTGGGCGGGTATGTTTTAATTGATTGCTCATCATTTATTGTAAATTTGTGTTTGGAGGTGGTTATGGCTCGTTTACAAAGAGTTTGTCCTATGGATATTCCTGTTCATGTTGTTCAGCGCGGTAATAATCGACAGCTTTGTTTTAGGGATAGCGAAGATTTTTCGGCCTATGCAAGTTGGCTTAAGGCATATGCCAGACAGTATCGGGTACAGATTCACGCTTGGGTATTTATGAATAATCATGTACATCTTTTGTGTACCCCAAAAACTGAGGGTGCAGTAAGTGTGTTAATGCAGGCGATTGGTCGGCAATATGTTCGGTATTTTAATGTTAAATATAATCGAACAGGTACCCTGTGGGAGGGAAGGTTTAAATCTTGCTTAATTGACTCTGAAGCATACCTGTTTTCGGTTTACCGCTATATTGAATTGAACCCTGTTAGAGCTGGAATGGTGGATCATCCTTCGGACTATCACTGGTCAAGTTATTCGGTGAATGTGGGTAATACGGCGTCTAATCTTTGCACGCCCCATGCTCTATATGATGCACTTGGGGAAGATTTAGAGAGTAGGAAGCTTGCTTATTCAGGCTTGTTTAATGGCACCTTGACTCAGACGGAGATTGATCTGATTCGTGCCGCGACCAAGTCCGGTATGGTTGTCGGAGATAGTCTATTTGCAGAAGGCCTTTCGCATCAGCTAAATCGGCGAATGATTCCGATGAATCCGGGGCCTTATGGCATGCGACAAGAAGGGGAGAAATAGTTTTTGTTCTGACCCCGAATTACTGACCCCGGATTAGGGCGGAGTGGTTTTTGTGCTTTTGGTGAGGATTGGCCTATAATGTAGGTATGAAAAGAGAATCTGTGAAAAAATCGCCGTCGGCTGAGTCAGGCTTTATTATTTTAATGGGAATGCTGCTGCTTGTTCTGGGTTCTGCTACATGGTTTGCAACGATGGGGAGCCTTCAGTCATCGGCAATGAGCTTGGCTAAGGATGAATCTCACATTGCTCAGCTTCATCGAATTAAAGAAAAAATGTTGACGTATGCTGTTTTGCATTCTGAGTTGTACGCTGGCGAATCGAATATTCCTGGTGTGGGGTATTTTCCCTGTCCGGATGCGGATACTCCTTGTGGGAGAGATAGTGCAGGAACAGATGAGCTATTTGTATTGGGTATGGTTCCTAGCAGGATAGACACACCATTTTTCTCTTTTATAGATTCGACGGTTAATAACCATGACTATTGGTTTGCCGTGGATTCACGTTTTGTCAGTTCAAGCGCTCAGTTTGAGACAGACATTTCGCACCGGTATTCGCCTTTAACCGTTGATTTGGATCGTAAGGTATCGGATGCTTCTGGGAGCATGGTTACTCCGATGACGCTAGATGGTCAGAATGATATTGTCATGGTTCTATTCTACGCTGGCTCGGCGCTTTCTAGTCAGTCTCGCCCCAGCTCTGATCCGGCAGACTATCTTGAGCAGGGTACTGTGGTTAATGGCAGCACGTTTGATTTTTCATCTACAGGCGGGGCGGCTACTTTTAATGATTATGTGATTAAAATAACACGTCGAGAGTGGGAAGCCGCAGTGCTTTCTCGTATATCTCAAGATAATGCACCTGAGGATGCTGTTCCTGATTTATGTGCGTCAACAGATCCAATAGGTATTCATTGGTTTAATGAGTGTAAATATACAGGGGTTAATATCCCGCCTTTTTCTGCGCCGCCATTGCCTTCTACTTGTGCGTCTACTGGTGTGATTGCCGAGCAGAATATTACAGGTCAAGGTTGGCGAGATATTATTTGCCCTTGATTTAAGGTGTGACCGCAAGTGAATGGATTGATAAAGGAGTGGAATAATGCCCGCAGGGAACAGTGATTTTGTGACGGTCTATCCAACATTAAGACCTAATATTAGGGGGTTCTCATTATTGGAGATGAGCATTGCCTTGACGATTTTGGCTATTTTGTCATATACCCTTTTAACAGGCGTGCAAACAAGCCGAGATTACAGGCATTATACTGAGAATGAGGTGTCTCTTGAATTTATCAAAAAGTCACTGCTAACCTTTGTCCAGTCAAATGGTTTTTTACCCTGCCCAGATTCAGATGCCTCCCCTGATGGGGTTGAGAATAGAACGTTAGGCGTGTGTAGTCGTAAAAGTGGTTTTTTACCTTATAAAATGTTGGGTTTAAAAAGCAGTGATGCGTGGGGTAATCCGTTTTTGTACGCAGTTAATGAGCAGGCTATTATCGGTACAGCCATTGTTGATTCAGGCGCATCAGCCGTTTATTTTAATAATGGTGTGAGCCCCTTGAATGGCACGACGAATCCTTGTTCGTCTACTGGAGCTCCTTGCTTTAATGCTAAGACAAAGCCTTTCGGAACGACAGATGGGGTGGGTAATTTAACCATCTGTGGTGAAAATATAGAGACAAGCTGTAATGTATCCACGCCCGAGACTGAGAATATTGAAGCGCAAGCGATTGCAGTGGTTTTGAGCTTGGGTGTGAATGGTGCATCGGCGTGGAGTCAATACCCTCTTTCTGAAGGGGATTATTCTTTGGCAGAAGACGAAAACTTGGATGATGATTTATATTATTGGAAAGCCAAAGGCAGCAATGTTGAGCGTGCTTTTTTTGATGACCAGTTGATTTGGTTAACGGGGTATGATGTTAAATATGCGCTGTTACGATCTGAGCTAGGCCTAAGGGAGCAGTAGGATAATGTTAGAAAAACAGAGTAGGCAATTTGGTTTTTCACTGATTGAGTTGAGTGTGATTCTGTTGATTGTGGGCGTTATTGGTTCGGGTTCAGTGTTGTTGTTTTCCGAGCAAAAAACACATGCAAGCTGGCAGGAGAGCGATGCTAAATTAAAGGTCGTAAAATCGGCTTTATTAAGTTTTGTATATGAACATAAGTATATGCCTTGTCCTGATACCTTAGAATCGGGCAGTGAAAGCCGAAGTGTTGTGCGCGTTGATCTGCCTGCGGTGGTGGCTGTCTCAGCCACTCTTGTGGAGGAGGAAACGGACGAGAGTCCTGCTATTCCAGGGGTGGAAGGACGTACGGCTGTGGATGCAATAAGTGGTGTGTCTGTCTCTGTCTGCGACAACCATCGTGGGACGGTACCGTATGAGGCGATAGGCTTATCCCGTGCTCAGGTATCGGACAAGTGGGGGAATTTATTTATCTATGCCGTTGATCAAGGGGTGACCCAAGGCGCTAAAATGCTTGATTGTCCAAAGGAAACGGCTTGTTTTTTTAATCAGGATGCATTATCGACTGCCGTGAGTACGGATGCGGAAAAAGAGAATTTACAAGCCAGAAAACTGCCTTTTTTACCCGCTTTTAATTTAAAAACTGAGCCTGTGATGGGGCTGTTAGGGGCAAGTAACTTAACTCTGTGTGCCAATGCAAGTTGTGCGTCGATTGTCGCTGATGGCCAAGTGGCAGTGCTGGTTAGTTTAAACGATGACAGTCAGTTGGCAAGCGGGCTAGGTGAGGCTGAAAATAAGGATTCGGATACTCTATTTGTTAAGGGTGGCTATACGCAATCGCCTTTTTATGATGATTTGGTTTTGGGTATCTCAGCGAATGAAATCAAGACTCGAGATGAGACCGCTGTTATTGAGATTGTTGTTGCACCGCCTGTTGCACCGCCGACCAGTTTTTTGGGCAATGATTTACAGGGGATGGGGGATAACTCTGTGGGTACCATTGGTACAAACATTGGAACAGATGATGCTATAGAAGATAGGGTTACTCAGACCTTTGATTTTGGCGCGGATGCAGCTAATAAAGAGATTGTGTTGACTTTGGAAACTCATGCGAGGGGGGGGTGGAATCAGCCCGCTAACCGTCGTAGTTCCACCTGGAGTGATAGAGCTTCGATTACCAGTAACGAAGAAGTTTTACGGGACTTTAGATATGATCGGTTAGATGATAATTGGCTTGTTTCAGAGATGGAGCAAGTCACTTTTATCTCCGCCATTGATGGTTGGTATTCTGATTTTTATAATGAAGATGGTACTTGGGATGATCGTTATTTTGAGATTGGTGAAGAGTATACCTCGTGGGCACCTACTTGGGATGAAACGCATGAATATGTGGTGCTCGCGGATGAAAATGGACAGGTAAGCGTCGATTTTGCCGTTCAAACAACGGCTACAGTAGAGACGATTGATTTTACAAATATTGAGTTACTTTTTTATAACACCCCTCCGCCTATCCCCACAATGCCAAGCGTCAAGCCGATTGATGACATTATCGAAACAGAAGGGTTGCTGTAATGCGGTTTGTGACTAAACAACAAGGCTTTTCATTAGTTGAAATGGCGATTGTTTTATTGATTATAGGAATAGGTTTTACCGCGGGTTCATCCTTGCTCAGTTCTTTTAAACATTCGGCAAACAGCACGACGACACAAACGACTTTAGGTAAGGTTAAGGATCAGGTTTTAAATTTTGTATTTATCAATAAATATCTTCCGTGCCCAGATACAGATGAAGATGGTGCAGAGAATAGAACGACTGACAGCGGGGAGCAAGTCTGTACCGCAACCCGCGGTGGTGTTCCTTATTTATCGTTGGGTTTGGATGACTCTTTTGCAAAAGATGCTTGGGGTAACCCTATTCGGTATGCCGTGAATACCAATACCGGCACGGCATCACTTTTATGTGATAAAAGGCAAGCAGCCAGTATGTTTTGTAATAAGGGTGCCGGCTCTATCCCATGGTTTAATTTTTCTAAAACACCGCCCCTATTTAACGATAGAGGGGCTGGAAATTACTACGTGTGTAATGAGTCGGCAGCCAGCTGTAGTGGCACGCCTGCAGCAGAAAGCTTGGAGAGTGATTCGGCTGTGGTTGTGTTAGTCGCCTACAATCAAGATGGTCGTGATGTGGCAACCGATACCGGTTGTGCAGCGACAACGGGCGCAATTAATGAAAATTGCGATACTGATTTATATTACCATCAAGCAGCCAGAAGCCATGAAGTAGGTGCTTTTTTTGATGACGTTGTCCTCTCTATTAGTGGGTATGAGGTTAAGACGACGTTGCTCAATAATCAGCTTTCTTGGCGTGAGTATGGCGCGGGTTCTACCGCCAGTGCGTTAGAGCCTACTTATGAGGATTTTGACTTGGATGCTGACAGTGATCAGAGCGTGGCGGCAACCGCAGGAGATGATGTGGTCCTAATTCGCCGAGATGTAGAAACCGCGATAGACTTTAGTACCGGTGACGATTACCTTGCCATCGGAAATGATTTGGTCACGACAGATGGGGACAGCCTTTTAATGGGGGAGGGTGATGATACGCTCTACGTTGTGGGCTCTGTTTTAGGGGCTGCGGATATTGAGCTGGGTGACGGGGATGATATTTTTGTATTGGGCCAAGATTTAGAAGGCAATTTAGTTGCTGGGGCGGGGAATGATAAAGTTTGGGTGCAAGGGGATATTCGCTCTTCAGCAACGCTGGCTTTAAATGATGATAATGACATTCTTTGGTTAGGGGACAGTGGTGTGTCAGGGTCTGGTCAATATGATGTAGATTTGGAAGGTGGGCTTGGTTACGATATTCTCGTGTTGGAAAACGTGACCGATTGGGCTGCTTTAAGCTCAACAGAGCAGAGTTATATTGTTGGGTTTGAGTTAATTGTATTTGGTGTGGATGCCAATGGCAGCAGAGGTTATCACATTTGTGCCAGCGGTGATGTTAACCGTGAGAGTGCTGTGTGTGATTAATGTTAAAGCTGTTTAGGTTAGGTGGATTGAGTGAATATATTACTGGTTGACGACGACCCAGCATTGCGTAGCATGCTGGGTTTTTCTTTGGAAATTGCAGGCTATCAAGTGGTGGAAGCAGGCTCGAGTGCTCAAGCCATCTTTATGCTGAATGCAGATTCATTTAAAGTTGTGTTGCTTGATATGGGTATGCCACCCAATGAACATACTCCCAAAGAAGGGCTAATCGTTTTAGACTGGCTAACTCAGCACCAACCCATGGTTAGAGTTGTCGTATTGACGGGGCAAGATGCCGATTCCGTATCCTATTTGGCGCTTAAACACGGTGCATTTGATTTTTTAGAAAAACCCATCTCATCAGCTTTGCTACTATCAGCAATCAAAAGGGCGGAGTTATTCAGTCTACAAGCAGAAAAACTTAAAAAGCAAGAGGGGCTGCAACGTTTACAAGTAGATGCTATTGAAGGAGAGGGGGTTAAGTCTATTAGAAATCAGGCCGAGAGAAAATTGGTCAAGCAGGTACTTGATGATACAGAGTTTAATGTTCATGAATCCGCAAGAAGACTGGGATTAAAGCGGGAAAACATGTACTACCTGATCAAAAAATACGGGTTTAAAAGGTTCGACTCCAATTCTGCTTAAACAAGAGATAAAATAATGGATTTTGAAAAAACGCTGGGTCTAGTGGTGCAGTGGAGTTGGTTAGGGCTTGTATTATTAGGCGGGTCTTTGCTGGTTGCCGTGGTCTATTTTAGGCATCAATCTAAACGATTAAGTGAGGCTTTGAGCCAACTCTATGACCTTAATCAAAAGGTAGAGCAAGATGCACTCGCCTTTTTTGAACATGGTTGGCACACTCTTTCTACCGTGGGCTGTTTACAGTTAAGGGGCACGATAGATTGGTTTGGAGAGCGAAAACATGTTCAGCACGGCTCGGTTTTTCCCCAAGGTAGAAACCTGCATGAATACAAACGCAGTTTTAATGTGTCTAGAGATGACATGCGCTTTGAATTTGTACTCTATTTAAATAGAGAGGCCGCTGAGCAAGGAAGCTTATCAAGCCTTGTTATCAAAACCTTTGTAAATACCCTCGAACAAAATTTAGTGCTCAAACAGGCCGAGATTTTAACCTCACAAAAGCGACTAGAACGTTACCAGTTGTTTGTTCAGCATGAAATTAAAAATATCGCCCAATTCATACAGCTACTTAGTGAACAGCTTATCCTCGTGACAACAGATCAAGACCGCCTGCGTTTGGTAAAGCGAATACAGTCAACTGTACCCATTATGGCCAATAGAGCCAGTAGGACGCTTGAGCATATGAAGCAGCCTTTATCAGAGTTTTATGAGGGGCGAGTGATTGGGGTGAACAGCTTACTCACAGAGGTTTCGGCCATGTATGAGCTAAATGTCGTCATTACCGGTGAGGCCGAAGTGAACCTGCCAAATCAGTTGCTTCAGGAGGTCTTTAAAAATGTACTGGGTAATTTCAGAGATCATGGGCTGCCCAATAAACCGATTAAAATAGACATTATGCCCCCAGCTGGTGAGCAGGTTTTGATTGAAATCATCAGTACTGGTGATGCATCGCTCACGGAGATAGAGTCCGAAAGGCTGTTTGAACCCTTTTGGACAACCAGTGAAAGTGGCATGGGCTTAGGTCTATTTTTAGCTCGAGAGCTATTAAAACAATTTAAAGGCGAGATCCGATTTGAGTCATCTTCCGAGCACTTTAAATTTATTGTTAAGATCCCTTGCTTAGAGAGAGGGTAAGTGTTCGTACTGCAGAGCCCCTTGTTTAGGGAAATATCCCGAGTAAAAAACTTTTACTCTTTTTATGGTTATAAAAACCCGTATTATAAGACCTACACAGAGCGTGTAAATTTTTAACATAAAGGATGGGTATTATGAAAACTCAAGAATTACAGAATCAAAAAGGTTTCACATTAGTTGAAATCGCAATC
>JAADDM010000261.1 GCA_013153955.1 Gammaproteobacteria bacterium
ACTTACTGAGGACAGTCATTATTTCGCTCTCCCCTCCCCCCATTTATTGACCGCCTTTAGCACTTTTCCCTCACGAGTAAGACATAGGTAGTTTATACCACTAGGCTATATCATCTAACAAGAAGCATAGTAAATTAAACCTTAATCAGGTACATTCCCAGGCCTAAAAACGTTAAAATGTCTTAATCTCACATTTAACGCCCATTTTTAATTAAACATAATAGAGCCCCTGTATTGCGATTACAGCCACACATTAACGCCCTAATGCGCGAGTCCCTGATATGAAAAGGTTTGACCATGGATAAAAGAATAAATCACATGCAAAGGTCTTTATTTGTACTGGCCATACAAGATGGTTTTATTGCACTTGCCCCTTATCTAATCCTTGTCTCAATGTTGTTCTTATTCGGCCACCTTACTGGTTACCTATGGCCTGACAGCCATGTGGCTCACCTGATGCAAAACATACAACCCCCCATTAGACAACTCTCAGCAGTGATTGTTTTATTCTCAATGGCTTATCACTTTTCAAGGCGCCATGAATGTAATTCAGTGGTTGCCGTGTCGCTTGCACTGTCCGTGTATGGTGCAACGCTTCTCGTTGAAACGCCTACCGGTAGTCCATTATTTAACCAATCAGGCTTTATTATTGATTTTTGGCAACTGTTTATCCCCATCTCTAGTGTCTACCTTCTTAAAGCCCTCTCCTCCAGAACAAACCTCTCCATTGGTGACAGCCATCAAAAAACCTACGCCTGTCATATTTACGAATATATATACACTTTTTTTATTGTTTTTGCAGTGCTCGCCAGTATGGTCTTTGTCCTAAAAGCCCTATTAAGCTATGCTTTTGAATACTATAACGGGGTTTCAATCGGTATCCCTGATACCGGTTCCATGTATCTTCGCTCACTCTTAATACAAATTTCTTGGTTTTTTGGAATACATGGCCCGCACTTTTACGGAGCCATCATGGACAAATCTTTTTTAATGAATGAGATTGTTACAGGCCTAACCTACGACTCTTTTTATAAGATATTTGCCGTTGTTGGCGGCTCTGGTATGGGGCTCTCTCTATTGATTGCCCTACTCATAGGTAGCAAAAATGAGTCGATTCTAAAAATATCTAAAATTTCGATCCCCTTTGTCATTTTTAATATCAATACCCTCTTAATATACGCCTTACCAATCGTTTTAAACCGCTATTTTTTAATCCCCTTTATTGGCATTCCTTTATTAAACATCAGCCTTGCGATGATCTTTATTACCCTCGTTCCAATAGACTTTGTCAGCATGACCATCCCTTGGACAACGCCGGGGGTCATTAATGCTTGGATGGTATCGAATGGCAGTGCTTGGCTCATTGGATTTCAGTTATTTTTAATCTACTTGAACACAATGATCTACCTTCCCTTTATCAAAAAGTATTCAAATATAGAGTCCAGTGAGTACCACTTAGAAAACTTTGAGAAAAACCTAGGATTGACCAATAAATTAATATCGCATCAATATATCAACTTTAATAAAGAGATCTACCGCGCCCTCAACTCTAACGTAGAACTTGAAAAAACCATTCAGTTTTTATCTAAAAACAACCTAGAGGTCTACTATCAACCCAAGGTAGATATTGACACACATACGGCGATGGATTTTGAAGCGCTCCTCAGAATAAAAATGCCCGACGGTTCTATCAAAGGCCCCTTCTTTTTAGAGACCATTGAACGAGCTGGCCTCGCTGAAGTCATTGATTACTGGGTTTGTAAAGAGGTTAAGAAGGACTTAAAAACTTGGAAATCACTCGGTTTTAACCCTTGTATCAGTATTAATCTACATCCTGATACCTTAAATAACACTCAAATGGTCAATCAACTCTTATCCTTATTTACCCATGATAATGTTGAATTTGAAATCCTTGAAAAAGCGGTGACGGAAGGAGACGGAGCGTGCCAGAGTATTCAAAAAATCATTGAACAAGGGTATAAGGTGGCCATAGATGATTTTGGATCAGGCTATTCAAACTATGTATTTCTAACGAATTTTCAGGTTTCAACTCTGAAATTAGATAAAAGTTTAATTGATTTAATTACACAACAACGTGGTACTTATATCTGCCAGCACATTATCTCCTTGTGTAAAGAGATGCACATCCAGACCGTCGCTGAAGGCGTTGAAACGGCCGAACAAGTGGCGCTTCTCAAAGAGATGGGGGTTGATCGCATTCAGGGCTATTATTTCTCAAAAGCAGTGCCTGCAAAAGAGGTTCTACCCTTTCATCAGCAAGGCCTAAATACAGGATTTACCCCCCCCTAAGCCCTTACACTGCCGATACGATGCTTTTTTTTAAACCAGCGCATGACCCCTGTAAAGAGTAAAACCAACAGCATCAGCGATGCATAATCATTTACCCATACCCACCAACTGGCAAAGAAAGTCCCGTCATGCAGCGTGAGCATAATGCTATAGAAACTGCTATCAGGTAACTTAGGGGTATGATGGTCGGCTTTTTTACTGTGACCGCAAAAAACGACATTCTGCTGATTAACTGTATAAATATCTCTAAACATGTGCGGTAGCTTCGCATTGAGCCAGCCTGTTTCGGCATGATACATACGCGAGGGTGCGCCCATGCCACTGACATAGAGCGTATCCCCCAAACGCTTCATTCGATAAGCAAAGCCTTCTGAAACCCGTTGCCAATCTTGTAAAGAATCACTTTCATAAACCCCATAACGGTTACCCATTCGGTAATGCCATACGCCCTCTTCATCATACTCAATATCGACTGACCAGATATCCTCTCTTAAAGAGCGGTAAATAGGTGGTAAATGTTCGACTTTAACCGTTACCGATTTAAGCGGTTTACCTAAACCTTCGCTATGGTCTAACACCACGCCAGTCACTGCAAACAGTAGCAGTAAAGGCACTGAAAAGAGCACTAACCCATAGCTGTGTAAGCGAATCATCTGCTTAATATTGGCGGCCTTGTTGCTGCGATTTTTATTCGCATCGGTTAGGCTTGGCAAGAGTATTTTGCGTTGCTTTAAACGCCTCAGCCCCCACCAAATCCAAGTACCTGAGAGTATGGAAAAAATGAGCAACCATGTGGCGACATCATTCAACAGCAGTGACCAGCCATCATCAAACAAGCCTCTGCCATAGTGCAAATCACGGACTAAACGGGAAAGATTAACCTCGTCAATCAGCTCATCATGGGGAAGCTCAACCCCTTGCTGATGCTCAATCCCCCCCTCACGATTAAGCACAACCAAAGTTGTCTTTTCAATGCTTGCTAATATTTTGTGATGATCAACCGCTAATGCGTTAATCCATAGCCCTTCCAAAGCAAACGGCTGCCAGTTTTGACCATAATCAAATGACTGAAGAATCCCTGACTCGGTTGCTGCTAACAGACGTTCTTCAAACCAGCGCAGTGCATAAATTTGATGCCTACTCGTCAGCTGATACTGCTGACCGCCATCCGTTGAGATATATGCGCCCCGTAAGCCGCCCACAATAAGCCAGTTGGCATGACCAGGCCTGCTT
Organism: Gammaproteobacteria bacterium; assembly: GCA_013153955.1. GTDB lineage: Bacteria > Pseudomonadota > Gammaproteobacteria > Thiomicrospirales > Thiomicrospiraceae > Thiomicrorhabdus. Next base: position 3,544 of record JAADDM010000261.1, read on the forward strand.
GTTTTGGCTTGAAAGAGTTTTTTATCTGCTTCTGCAACGCTTTCAGGCAGCAGCGTATTAGAAACTGTCCAATCATATTGAAACCGCCACTGATCATGGTTTAGAAAAAAACCCGTTAAACTCAGCACCAACAAAAAAAGGCCGGCCCAGAGGCCTGCCTTTTTATGAAACTTACGAATGCTTTTTTGAGGCATTACCACTTAAACTCAGCTCCAATAAAAATCTGTCTTGGCGCCGCTGGCGTGTACTTCTCTTTGCCGTATGAATACGTTGCAGACTCTGCATAAATCTCATCCGTTAGGTTATTAACCTTGGCAAACCAATTCCAAGATTTATTAACTTGGTAATCGGCTTTTAAGTTGTACATTTTATAACCAGCGTACTGAGCGGTATGGGCTGAATCCATCCAATATTCACTGCTATAAACTGCTTCAGCCATAACAACCAGGCCTGGTAGATTTTGTGGGCGATAAAACCCTCGTAAATTAACTAGGTTATTAGGCGCTGCTGCCATCTCATTATTGCCATAAATAGGATCATTCACGTAATTGTGCATACTATAGCTATAGGCTAATTTGGTAGACCATTGTGCGTTAAATCTATGCTTTAAGCTCACCTCTAGCCCTCGATGAACCGTCGTTCCACCATTCGCATAGTAACGGTCTCCTGCTAAATCGGTATATTGCGTAATCGTATCTGCAATGTCCATATAGTAGAGCGCCACTTCTGCCGCTGTTTGCTTACCCGAGGTTTTATAACCAAGCTCAAACGTATTAGACACTTCAGGATCTAGCGTAAAGTCATAACTGGTTTTACTTAAAGAGTACAGACGTGAAGCTGAAGGGACTCTAAAGCCATTTGCATAACGCGCGTACACCATAGAATCAGAGGTTAACTTATGATTTACCGAAAGTTTAGGGCTTAGATGCTGATAAGTATCCGAACGCGCACCGGGTCGGTAGTAGTTTGAGGTTGCATACACACCATCATCGGTATGATTGGTGTAGTCATAACGGTTCACATCATAACGCAGGCCAGCGCTTAGCTCTGTCTTATCAGAGAGCGTAATATCTGAGTGAAGGTAGGGAGAGACGGACACATAATCCACTGTGTAATCGTAAATCGTACCAGCAGGCACCGTCGTTCCAAATGTGGTGTCGGTAAAGTACTGCGTATAAAGCTTGGTGCCCTGCGTTAACTCAGTGTCTAGCCCATAAATAAAGCGCCCCCAAGACTGATCCATCGTGCCTTTATGCATCACACCCAAGGTATTCTCTTGAGTATCATTATGCGGTAGGTTATTTTCCCAAGTGGCGGTGTATTGATTACGGGTATTTCTAAGATAGAAAATGGTACTCAAATCAACTGAATCATAACCGTAATTATCCCACTGTAAGCTGACGCGATTATGGTCAAATTTGCGAATGGCATCTAACCCTAAAGGCTGTAATTTAGTGGTAAGCTTAGACTCAATATCACCCACACTGGTTGGGTTGGTCTCAAGTTCTGTCAGTCCAATTAATGAGCCCGCTTGCTCAGACTCGGAATGGTTTGATGAGAAAGAGAGCTTAAAGTCATCATCGCCTTCACTAAAGTTGTATTCACCACTGAGTTCATTACGGCTACTGGCTGTATGATCTCGCCAGCCATCGTCTTTTAAAGCAGAACCCGAGAGACGGTAACTGCTACCATTTTTCAACTGATCACTGACCGAGAAGCCCCCCTGTAATAAACCATCGCTGCCAGTATATACTCTTACTTTTCGCTCAAGTGACTCAGCTGGCGCTTCACTTTGAACATTGATGGTTGCGGCAACCGAATCCGAACCGTACAGAGCGGTACCCGCGCCTTTTAGTACCTCTGTTGTGCCAGCCGTTTGAAAATTGGTATACGCTAAACCATTATGGTTAAAGAACCCCGATGACTGTACCGGTACGCCGTCTTGAAGGTAGAGATAATACGGAGAGGTCGAGTTAGGCATACGAATCGCTGTTTTATGCCCTAGCACCGATCCTGTCTGGTTAATGTTTACGCCCGCAATCGAGTTAAGCAGGTCTTTTTGAAAGAGCACCTGATCTAATGCAACTTCCTCCGCACCCTTTTTCGCAATCGAAAGCGGTTGATCGACTATTTTTTCAACCGAGCGTGTGGCGATGACACTGACTTCATCGAGTTCAAACACCTCAGGTGTTACGGCATAAGCTTGAAGTGTAAATAGGCTCGCCATTACGGCAAATAGTGGCTTTTTGGTCATCTTACTTCTCGTCTTCTGTGTCATCATAATTCCCCCTGTAAAATATGTGGAAATTATGCAATAAAATGCTTTCTATTTTATGAAGACTCTATGAAACAACCCTTAAACAACCCTTAACCCAGTCCATCAAAGTATGAAGCAGCTCAATACTCTGAACAGATTAAAGCCTTTTTGGCTTAGAAATGACCCGAATGCCACTTCATAAATCTTTCTGAATAAGTAACATTAGTTTTCTTTATTTAAAAGAGATTCCTTTGAATTACCTCGAATCATCTCTGTCACCTTAGACTCTGAGTAACTCTCGGTTTTATACTCTCCTAAAATATCATTACGAATCATAATGGTTAAATTACTCAGCGCCCGGTGTAAGACCTCCATGTCACCACTGAAACTATGGTCACCTGAAATATCCCCTAAGACTTTTAAAAAGCTTTGATATTCATCAATCACTTCAGGGGCTGCAATCACCGATAGTTTATGAGTAATAAATTGCAGGCGAATAATGTCTTTATTGGTAAAGCGCTCAAGAAGAGACATCTCCTCAATCACATCCAATAACTGCTGGTAAGTGGACATTTTTAAATCAAGATAGCGAATATCTTGCTCTTTTTGAATCTCAACCGAGGTTTGTTTATTGAGTAACAGCGCAGTAATAAACAGCGTTGCTACCGTCCCTAATATGATGAGAACAATCTCTTGTGTAAACGGAAAACTATCCGTTGCGTTATAGGCGTATCTTAAAAAAGCATACCCTGCTACCAGCGTTAATAGAGAGAGCACTAGGTAAGTCATATTTTTTATATTTTCATTCAAAACAACAGCCTCGATGTCAGCTTAGGATGCGCCCTAAGGTTGAGTTAGATAAATTCTTTAATTTATTGTCCCATTAAAGATCCATGCAAAAAAAGTAATTGAATCATACGAATTAACGAAACGTTAAGCAATAAAACCAGAGACGCCTTTTCTGACAATTTTCAAAAGAGAACCTCACTAGCAAGGTGATAATATAAAAATTCCTGTCTTATTAATAACTTACATAGAAAACACCTCTTACAGAGTATGGTATAATCATGAATGATTCTAGCGAAATTGTTTATCAAACAAGGAGCCTATCATGACCCACAATAGACTGATTAAATCTAGCCTAATCCTCCTATTTTCTACTGCCTTTTTAGCCGCTCAGGCTTCAGATACATACACCGACGAGATGCACACCCTAGCAATTAAAACATGTGAACATCTCAAAACCGTTAACTATGCTGCGCTCTTGCCCGATACGCATGAAAATACTCAATTCACCGTGAGCATTTACGCCGAGCAGATCACTAAAATAGACCCTGAAATTATTCAACAAGCGATTCAAAAGATGTCTGCCGTCAACTGCACGCAGGATATATCTCATCAGCCTTTAGGGGTCGGACACCATCAAATATCCATCAAAGGCATGCAGGCGAAATATAATATTGCAATGCTGGGAGAGGAAGCTAAAATTACAGGGCTTAAATAAAGTGGTATTGGCGCTTGTAGAGGTTCTCTACACTTAAAAAAACCAGCTGCCGCTTATTCATGAAAAACGAAAATCGGGCTTTGTATTACTCGTATTTTCTTAGCTATTTCTAAGAGAAGCCACAATTCGATTGGGTGTTAAAAGCGCGTCGAGTAGATTCTCTATCGAGTTAAAAGCCAAATCACTTGCCAGTAAGGTTCTCGTCGCACAGCCCTCTTCCTGCATTAACACAACGCCTAATGCCGACGCTTTCAACATCAACGCATCGTTAAAGCCATTTCCGACAGCCACACAGGCGTGCGTGCCTAATTGCATCACATAAGCCTCTTTCTGTTTATCCTGATCGCACTTTTCAATCACATGAATTGTCACAAAAGGGCTCTCTAACGCATCATGCACAGAACCATGCGTGTCTGCCGTAATGACATGAACCGACAGCACACTTGAAAGTGTTTCTAGTCGGGATAAAACACCCTCTTTTAGTACGCCATCACACGCCAGCGTACCGTTGTAATCTAAAACAAGGTGCTCTAAGCCAAAGGTGCTGCCACCCGGCACATCAATTTGTAACA
>JAADDM010000314.1 GCA_013153955.1 Gammaproteobacteria bacterium
GGTAAAAACCAGCCTTTAGGGACAAAAGTCTTTAATAAATCAGCAAAAGCGAGCCCTGCGGAGCAAGTAAGCAGGCCTGTCAGTTCATTAAAGTGGATAAAGTGATCTAAAAGGTCGGTCTGTAAAGTGGTCGGGGCAAGGGCGCTGTCCCCGTAGCTACGACCGAGTCCACGTGCAATAAAGCCTGAGCCTGATATTATGCCCGCTTGCGGGACGACAGGGCTGGCCGTTTGTTGACGGATTAAAGCAGATAGTGCATGTCGATTAGCCGGGGTGAATGGCTCAGTCTCCAGCACGGGGTAACGTCCCCAGCCGCTAATGGTTTGGTGGCTAGCGGAACAAGCGTTAGAAGGGGAATTGTCTGTTTTGGAAACGGTCATTTCGGTACTCTATTTAAATACATACTTTTTATCCAGTTGATATTTTACAAAGTAGCCGATTGCTAGCCCGATAATGCCCCCCACATAGCGCATCTCTTTTGTGCCATAAAGGGCATCAAATAAAAGCTCTAACCCCCAGAAAATGACCGTGGTGATTAGCCCCATCAGCGTATAAAGCGTAAAGGTTTTTGAGCCTTGCTGAAGCGTCTGTGTTTGGTATTTAAAAATATAACGTTTATCTAATCCATACTTTAGCACTAGGCCAACGGCCGTACCGATAAAAATAGAGGCGATAATTGCAAAGGGGCCTTGGTAAATTCGAATGGTGAGGTCCTGCCCAGCAATGTTCGCGGCGGTGGCGAATACGGCAAAAATCGTGTACATTAGTGCAATCTTCATGGTTCTGTTTAGTGGCTCTATTTAAAAGGGTTAAAAGCGGAGATAACGCGGCGAGTCATCGAGTGTGTTCACTTGGGAGCGTCGGCCTTGATTGGCAACGATTATGTTCGTATGGCGCTTGTATCATGCTTGCCTAACGTGCGGGTACACACCGTAAACGCCCATGAAAAAACACCCTCAACACACGCAGTGAAAGACCCTGTCAGCAAGGTTAATTAAAGTTTATGAATTCTAACATTTCTACCTCAGGTAATACACCAGACAAACAGCCTGAATCAAACGCTGAACCTAAGTCGGTTAGTTTTGGGTTGTTTAAGCTGATGCGACCACACCAGTGGGTTAAGAATGGCTTTGTTTTTGCGCCTTTATTATTCACGGGCCTGTTTTTAGACATGGTGGCGTTGTCTCAAGCTTTTATTGCGTTTGCGCTCTTTAGTTTAGCGGCCTCGGCAACCTATATTGTTAATGATTTAAATGATATTGAGCAAGATAAACAGCACCCTGTTAAATCGCTCAAGCGTCCTTTGGCCGCAGGGTGGGTTAAGCCTAATCAGGCAAAAATTTTATTGGTGGGTCTGTATGCGCTATTAGGGGTTGGGCTTTGGCTTCAACCAGCCGTAATGGGTGTTATTGCTGCATACTTGCTGCTAAATGTGGCTTATAGCTACTATTTGAAACATCAGCCCGTTCTGGATATTTTCACCATCGCCATCGGGTTTGTTCTGCGTGTGTACGCGGGGGCGATGGCCATTGCGGTGCCGGTGTCCTCTTGGATGTTTGTCACTACACTCTGTTTGGCGCTGTTTTTAGCCGCCATTAAGCGTCGTCAGGAGTTGGTACAAACCGACCAAGCCGGGCGTAAGGTTCTGGCTTTTTACTCGGTGGCACTGATTGATAAATATGCTGAGATTTCAGCCACTGGGGCGCTGCTTTTTTACAGCCTTTTTGTGATGAATGCGCGTCCAGAGCTGGTGATGACCATACCCTTTGTGCTGTTTGGCCTGTTTAGATACTGGTATGTCAGTGATATGTTAGGTGAGGGCGAGTCGCCTACTGATGCGTTATTGGCAGATAAACAGCTGTTATTTACCGTCGTAGGCTGGGTGTCTGTCTGTGTGTGGGCGCTTTGGCCGGTAGGCGGGGTTTAACATGACGACTATTTTGGAAAGCCATCCGGCCGCTTCAATAGAGATTATCTATCTCATCATGCCTTTTGTGGCATGGCTCATTGCAGGTGTGAGTAAGTTTGTGATTAATAGTATTCGCGCCAAGCAACTGGCCTTTGGCTTGATTGGTTATGGCGGTATGCCGAGTAATCATGCTGCGATTGTTACCAGTATGACTGCACTGATTATATTTAAAGAGGGGGTGACTCACCCCGCCGTCGGCGTGGCGATGGCACTTTCATTTATTGTGCTGTTAGATGCGAATAGCCTGCGTCGCCAGATTGGTAAACAAGCCGTGGTGATTAATCAGCTACAAGCGCGTTTATCTGAGCGTGAATCGCCCAAAAATCAGCCCGAAATACCGCCTTTAAGAGAGCGTATAGGACATACTAAGCTTGAGCTTCTTGGCGGCATTGTGGTGGGTACGCTATCAGCTTATGGTTTATTTAACCTAAACAGTCTGCTTGCATTGCTAGGGATGTGAGGGTTTTCTACTCTCAGCGAATTAACCAGGCCTGGTTGTTTCACAAAACAACAATGTTATGTATCTTGAATGGCTTCTTGAATACGTTTATCAAACCCCATTATCAGCTCAAAAGGAACTGTTTTGACGCAGCCGAATGTTTCTTCACCCCTTAGTACAGCAAGTTCAGGCAATCATGCTCCTGAACCGCAATCCTTGATGGCACTGTTTGGCGGATTGTCGCGCGCCATGAAAGGGCTGGTTCTGGCATTTATTGCCCTTAAAGTGCTGTTAATTGCATCGGTACCCTTAACGGGTGATGAAGCCTACTTTATTGTCTGGGGGCAATCTCTGGCGCTAGGTTATTATGATCATCCGCCAGCAGTCGGCTGGTTACTCTATTTTCTGAGTGGCCTAGGCGACCATCTTTTGGTTTATCGGGGCTTTGCGTTGATTGCAGCAGGGGTGATCAGTTATCTGCTCTATAAAATAGTCAGGCTGCACGCAGCTATACCCCAGACGACGGCCTTCTATGTCGCCTTAGCCTTTTTTGTTTCGCCGATTTCACTGATGTTTATTGTCACCGCCAATGATACGGTGCTGGTCTTTTTCTCAGTACTTGGTTTCTATTTTTATGCCAAAACACTCGCACAGCCAACGCTATTTAGCGCGGTATTAGCTGGTCTATTTTTAGGGATGGCTTTTCTCTCCAAGTATTTTGCAGTCTTTATGCTGATTGGCCTGTTTATCTACAGCTTTGTTTACTACAGGCAGTATGCTTGGCGCTGGATGGGGTTAATGGTGGCGATTGTTCTGCTATTTGTGGCAGAAAATCTCTACTTTAATGCCACTCATTGCTGGAACAATATCCTCTTTAATTTCTTTTCTCGTACGACGGAAAGTGCATTTGAGCTAGGAAATGTTGTGGGGTATGTACTGATGATTTTAGCGCTTGTCTCCCCTTTGGGTGTGTATTACCTTTTTAAATTGCGGGTTATCTTCTCGCTGGGCGATTCGATTAAACCGCTTGCCCCTGTGCTTAAGCAGGTACTGTTTGCCACACTGCCTCTACTGCTCGTGCTACTGCTTGTCAGTACGACCAACCCTGTAGGCCTGCACTGGCCATTATTGGCCGTGACCTTACTGTACGCACTGTATGCGCTGTTGTCACAGACACAGTTACGGACGCTTTTTTACTTTAATGTCTACAGTTCTTTGTTGATTGGGGTGGTGATTATGGGGGCGCTTATCTTTGTAGAGGACATTATTTCACCGTCACAAAAACATCATGTTGCCGTCTACACTCAGCCAGAGCTTGTCTGTAAACAGTTACCCAAAACAACTTTCTTTACGCTGGGTTACAGCAGTCAATCTGCACTGTCTTATCACTGCAAAAACGATGATGTGCATGTGTTTATGAGCGTGTCAAAATTTGGCCGAGAGGATGATAAAAAAACAGATTTTAAAGCGATGTCAGGTAAGGATTTAACGATTTTTGTCACCCATTCAAAAGAGATTCCAGAGGTTCAACGTTTCTTTCAGCAAACCGAGGTTAAGCCGCTGGTGATTAATGAAGAGACGACCTATTACTTAGTGGAGGGGCAGGGGTTTGACTATGAACAGTATCGAGCAGAGATTTTAACCCCTGTTAATCAGAAGTTCTATACCGCACCAGATTGGTTTCCTAAACTTACCGACCTATTCTCATCAGAACCCTGTGACTTTAAAGCGCGCTATGGGTTTGTGGATTAGAGGCGGGAGAGGGTTATGTTTACGCCTTAGATAACGAAACAAAATCGAGGGATTTACTCTAGCGACCTTTATTGAACATGGCTCATCATAGCCTAGCATTCTGTGTTTTAACTAAGGTTGCTTAGGGTTAATCAGCCTCGTTAATGCTAGTTATCATGCTATGCGATGGAATTTATAGAGGCTGCTCTAACGTCTGTTGAATAAAATACTCAATGGGCTTGGGAGCACTGTAGTAATAACCTTGGTGGTAATGCACCCCAATTAATTCCAGTTTTTCAATAATCTCTTCGTTTTCTACAAATTCTGCAACCGTCTCAAGATTCATTAATAGCGCTATTTTTTGCATGGCTTTGACCATCTCATATTTAATGGGATCATTTGGAATATCCTTAATGAAGCTGCCATCAATTTTTAAGTAGTTTAAAGGGAGCGCATAAAGGTATTCAAAAGAGGCCATGCCTGTTCCAAAATCATCAAGCGAGAATTTACAGCCTTTATTGGCTAGGCACATAATAAAGGCTTTAGCCGCATCCAAATTAGATACGGCAGTGGTTTCTGTAACCTCAAAACAGAGCTTATCGAAGGGAAGGTTGGCGGCTTCAATGATGCTGATGATTCGATGTGCTGCATTATCGGATGTTAGGGTTGCGCCGGATAAATTAATGGCGATATGTGTCACGTAAGGTAAGAAGGCTTGGTTATTTTTAAGTTGATCGGCAACCGCTTGAATCATATAAAAATCCAGTTCGGTCATCATCTTAAAGCGTTCCAGCGTGGGGATAAATTCAAAGGGGGATATGACCTTATCTCCCTCAATTAATCTTACCAGTGCTTCGTAAGCGGGCGGGCATTCAGGGGTGTTATCGCGGCAGACAATCTGTTGTAAATAGACTTTTAAGGCATGGGTTTCCATCGCCGTTTTAATACGTTGAACCCAGTTCACGATTTCTCTTTCGGATTGTAGCTCGGGGCTGTCAACCCAAAAGATAAGGCTGCTGTTACCGCCTTTATGCTTCGCCTGATAACAGGCGATGTCAGCAGCAGAAACAAGGGCATTAATGTCTTTACTGTGCTCCTTAAAGAGTATCGACCCCACACTCAGGCCAACAGTTAATCGTTGGTTTTGATAGTCTAGATAGAACTTCCGTACAATCTGTTGAAGCATGTCTAAGTGGCTGGTTAAGGCTTCTATATTGGTGTTTCTGACGAGTAAGACAAATTCATCTCCCCCGATTCGACAGAAGTATGAATTTGGGATTGCTTGAGAAAAATCGTTTAGTTGATGAGCGAGTTCAGTGAGTAGCTGGTCGCCCGTGTGATGTCCAAAGGTATCATTAATGATTTTGAATTTATCTAAATCTAAGTAGCAGATGGCATGGGTTTGTTCTGGTTTTGCTTGGTTAATAATTTCGGTGAGCTTTTCTGTAAAGAAGAGGCGGTTGTATAAGCCGGTCAACTCATCATGTGAGGCTTGCTTGATGAGCTTTTTGGTTATGCTGTCAGTCTTTGTAACCAACGCATTAAAGTGGTGATAAGCGCGACCGATCTCATCCTGACTGTTTTCGGGCAGTCTGATCGTGTAGTCTTGGTTTTTAGCTGTTTGCTCAAGCGCATTATTAAGCCGGGTTAGGCGGCGACTGAAAAATTGATCAATGAAAATCGCAAAAACTCCGCCTAGGAGGAGTCCAAAGAGTAGGATCTGGATAAGAAAATCGGTGAGGGTTTCGGTGGCAGAGTGGTAAAGATTTTTAGAGAATGAGAGCGTAATTTTTCCTAAAACCATTCCGTTATAACTCAGTGGAAGTACCTTATAAATAAAATCTTGTTCAGTGGTATTGATGGCGTTTTTTAGGGTGAAAATAGCCTTACCTTGTGTATTAAAGAACGTGACCTGTGATAGGTTTTTGAGCTGTTTCAATTTTGAGGTAATATCCGTTGCTGCGTCAGGATCGTCTAGGATTATGAGCTTAACGGCATCTTGAGAGATCAATGCAGCAATCGCACCTGCTTGTTCGGAGATGCTTTCAGAAAGAAGGTTTTTTTCTTTCTCGATAAGCAGGTAGGCAACCATGCCATTCGTTACAATTAAGAGGCTGACTAATATGAGGTTTAGCTTAATTCTTAATGTCATAAATTTGGCTGAATAATGGGTAGAGAGTGATCAGCACTCCACTCATTCCATGATCCATCATAGATAGAGACATCTTTGCCGATTAGACGGTAACCAAAGTAGATGATAGAAGACTCCTTGCCGCCGTTGCAATAGATAATGATATGCTCTTTTTCAGGGAGAATGCTCAATTTCTTTTGAATTTGAGAGCGGCTTATAAATTGACTTAAAGCGGCTTCTTTTAGAGACGTTGGCGGCTTTAATGTGAATTCTTGCCAAGCTAGGTTTTGGGCTTTAGGGATGTGGCCTAGGCGCTTTCCTTTGGTTTTAATTCCCTGAAACTCTTCTGGAGGGCGTGCATCGATAATGAGTGTGTTGCTCATTTTGGTAGCCATTAACGTATTAAACTTTGAGGCGAACCTCTGTGGTTGTAACTCAATGGTATAGCGAGAGTGTACCAGTGATTGTGGCTCATTCTCGGTAGGCAGTTGCGCCTGCTTCCAAGCTGGATAGCCGCCATCAAGTAAGCTGACATGTTGGTGTCCATAAAACTCAAATGCCCAAAATACGCGGGTAGCGAACAGCAGTTTATCGCCCGAATAAATGACTAAATGATCTTTAGAGGTAATCCCAGCTTGCTCTACCAAGGCTTGAAACTGAAGCGGGCTGATAATGAATTTATTAATGCCCTCTATTGAACGGTCAAATAAGGAGACGGGGAGATTGATGGCATTCGGAATGTGACCTTTTAGGTAGGCTTCTTGTGGACGGACATCAATAATGAATAGCCGTTGGCTACTGTGGGTAATTTTGTCATAGAGTGTTTGTGATGTGAACAAAATAGGGGATCGTTCAGATGCGATACTGAGAGAAGATACGCTTGTGAGCAGCACAGCTAAACTGAATTGTAGGAGTTTAATCAGAAGCATTGGACTTGTTTGCTTGGTACTAAAATGCTCGGTGAGGCTCTTTTTCAAAACTGGACTCCTGATAGGTTCACATCTTTAATCAATATTATCCCCTATCATAAAGGGGTTTTGTAGGCTTTTCCACTAGTATCTTTTACTAATTTGGGTAGTAGATACCCCGGGAGTATTTTACGGAGTGCTAAATGAATTTGACAGGCCTGTTCATCGGGCACTTCAAAATGTGCTGCACCTTGTACTTTATCGAGTTGATTTAGGTAGTAGGGCAAGACGCCTTGTGAAAAAAGTTGATGGCTTAATGCTTCAAGCACCACGACGTCATCATTTACCCCTTTGAGCAAGACGCTTTGATTGAGTAGGTGAATCCCTGCTTTTTTGTACTGGTTGAAAAGCGTAGCTGTTTTGTCACTGAGCTCTTTTGCGTGATTACAGTGCACCACCAATACTTTATTCAGTCGCGTGCTGTTTGCCCATTTAATAAACCGTTTAGTTGGGGCTTTGCTGGGGGCGACGA
>JAADDM010000107.1 GCA_013153955.1 Gammaproteobacteria bacterium
ATATGCTGTTGAAACAACCAAGCCTCATAGTCAAACCCCGCACGATTTCTCACCCCATGATTGGCTTTAAGTTTAACGCTAAACTGCCAATACTCTCCCAACTGTGGAGACGGCTTGGATGATCTCTTTTCACCCTGTGATTGATACCAATTAATATGCACGATGGGCTTTAGGCCTATCGGGTAGGTGAGGATGTGCGCTCCATACTCCTCTAAAGAAGTCGTTTGATTATTGGCGTTCAGGCGTTTGTTTTTAGGCTGCTTAGTGACTCGTTCAGTTTCGATTTTGCTTTGAATTTTAGACTCAGGTGCCAGCTGACGCTCTGGATTAACCCACCTCCTTAAAGAATCAACCTTAATCACATACTGTGTTTTTATTTTGAATCCACTCTCAACCGAACTGCGTTCCGACTGAAGCGGTGCGCTCGCAGGTAGCTGAATAATTTGTCCTGTCAGAGTAATCGGTGTGTTTAGAAAGGGCTCAGGAACAATCGATATAAAAAAAGAGTGCCAAAAGACCCAACTCCACCCTATAATAAATCCGAGTAAGATATTTATCATTCGCAGCACAATTTGTTGCGCGTTATTGTGGTCTCTTTTTAGCCTCTTTAAAAAAGAGCTCAGCCCTAATATCAACAGCAGGACAATCGCTAGGCAAGTTGAAGCCACTCCTAGCCAAAAGGGTGGAAACACCGCTTGTTGATAGAAGCTCAATACCGCCAATATAAATGCCAAAACAAAACGAAGAAACATGCCTAAAAAGCTCATTAAACGTTATATACCCACGCCCGATAAAATCAAGAAAATGAAAGGTTTAGGCTTTTTAGGCAAGTGGTTACAAGATCCTAGTATCTGGCACCTTCACCGCCACTCTGTTGCAAAAGCGTGTGTGATTGGACTCTTTTGGATGTCTATTCCCCTGCCCTCACAAATGTTACTTGCTGCCTTAACCGCCATTCTTTTTCGGGCGAATTTACCCATTAGCGTTGCTTTAGTCTGGATTAGCAACCCGTTAACCATGGGGCCTATTTTCTACTTCAACTACGTAGTTGGTACGTATATACTAGGGCAAAAAGCCGATCAAGACCTAACTTTTGAACTCAGTTGGCACTGGATCGTGCATATTTTAGGGGATTTATGGATGCCTCTCTACCTAGGAAGTGCTGTTGTTGGTGCGGCATTAGGCATTATCATCTTCTTTACAATTCATATCATCTGGCGAAGACAAGTCCTAAATAACTGGCGTAACCGGTGCGAAAAAAGAAAGCTTAGAAAGGCCAAAAAAGCAGGGACAACATCAAACCAGCTTGACTAATTCACGGCCCATACTGCTGAAATCGTACATGATTGAAAATCGCTGTTTAACGCTGACATAAACAGGCATTAAATCCAAGTTTTCTGGAATTAAACGTGCTTCTTTAAGCCGCTTTCAGTATCATAACCCAATCTATCCATTCTTATTAATTGGGCTTATATGTACCTTGATTCATTTCACACTGTTCAAAACGATTTAATTCAGATTACACCAGAGCAAGGCAGCCGTTTTGCGAAAGAAGTTTCAGATGACTTTAATCCGCTACATAACCCTGATTCAAAGCGTTTTTGCGTGCCCGGAGACCTCCTTTTTTCGCTGGTATTAGCTAAGATGGGACTGTCAAAGAAGATGGCCTTTAACTATACTGGCATGGTTGGTAAGGGCGTTGAGATTGCAATGCCTGCAACAGAGGCACTCACGTTTACCGTTAAAGATAACAAAGACAAAGCCTATTTAGATGTCACTCGTTCAGATGACAGCAGTCACAACCTTGCACTCATTGAGCAGTTCTCTCGTGCCTACGTTGCCTTTTCAGGACACAGTTTTCCACACATCCTTGTTCCTTTAATGGAACAGAATAAGGTCATGATTAACCCAGATCGCCCCATGGTTATTTATGAAAGCATGGCTTTTGAATTTGATCACCTTGATATTAGTAAGCCAAAACTGAGCTTAGCCCTTAAAGACACGCAACTGGAAGCGAATGGAAAGAGAGGTCAAGTACGAATTGAATTTGACATATGTAATGGTAATGACATTATTGGCCACGGCTTTAAAACCATGGTTCTCAGCGGGCTGCGTCCATACGATGCCGAAAAGGTTTCAGCTTTAATTGAGCTTTATGAGCAGTCTAAACAGGCCTACAGTGCTTAACCTTACTCATAAATAAGTCTCGCTGCACCACCCAGCAAGCACCTGCTTAGGCTACTTAACCAGACCTAAGCCCTCTCTTCAGACGCATTACTTAACATGAACCCCACCCTTTAAAGGCGCTTTTGTGGCACTAAAACCAACGATTTATAAATTAAAAATTGCGCTCTCAGATTTGAATAGAGATTACTATGACGCTCTGAGCTTGACCCTTGCGCAGCACCCTTCTGAAAGCTTAGAGCGAATGGTCACACGCATACTCGCTTACTGTATTGATGCGCAAGACTATATTACCTTTACCAAAGGGTTAAGCGCGATTGAAGAACCTGCGGTCTGGGTTAAGTCGCTCGATGACCAGCTGCTACTGTGGATTGATGTAGGAGAACCCGCCTTAGATCGAGTTAAAAAATCGAGCCGCTTGGCACAAGCCCTGCATATCTATACCTTCAACTCTAAATCGGATGTTTGGTGGACTCAAAACAGCCACAAGTTATCTAAGCTCAACGCCTCCATCTTTCAATTTAACTGGCAAGATATCCAAGCGGTTGCAAAGTTAATACAGCGTACAATGGATTGGTCCATTACCATTACCGGAAATGCACTCTATATCGCAACAGATCAGGGAGAGCATGAACTTAATTGGACTGTTTTACAGTCCGTAAATAAATCATAGCCCCCTCCCTAAATAAAACACTTTTAATAAAGTCATTCCGTCAGGTGATGATAGATTTAAAGTCTTTTGAGCTGAAAACGCTTATAATTCTTTTAAACAGATACTTTAACGGACAGACTATATGAACCGTCGTAAAAAAATAATCCAAAAATGGCTTAAAAAACCAAAACGTGATCAGGCCAAAAGACAAGCCAACAAAAAAACTGCTTACATCTCAAAAGCGGATAGAGCAGCGATGGCAGAAGCGGCGGAGAATGCCCCTGAAACGGCCCCGCAACAAACAGATAACAAAAATTAAGTCGCAGAAAAATAAGCATCTGGACCACGCTCTACCGCAAATAACCCAATTTTTTCTCCCTTTAAACTAATTTAGGCCTTTTAAACATGACCAATAATGACATCCTTCGCCGTATTCGCTACACCTTTGACTTAGATGACTCTAAAGTCATTGCTATTTTTGGATCGGTTGACCGAGAAGTCACCCGAGAAGAGATCAGTAGCTGGTTAAAAAAAGAAGATGATGAGGAGCTAGTGCCTTTAGAAGACGTTGATTTAGCAGCCTTTTTAAATGGCTTTATCAATGAAAAACGGGGTAAAAAAGAGGGGGATCAACCCGCTCCAGAAAGTCAGATGACCCATAACTTAACCTTTATGAAGCTAAAAATAGCCCTCAATCTAAAAGCTGAGGATGTACTTGAGATCCTACAATTAGTTGATTTCCGTTTAAGCAAACATGAATTAAGTGCTTTTTTCCGTAAACCTGGCCACAAGCACTACCGTGTCTGCAAGGATCAAATTCTACGAAACTTTTTAAGCGGTCTACAAAAGAAATACCGCCCTGCCCCTGAATCAAAATAGAGATAAATTATCCCTAGCCCCTTTTAGAAGGTGAACACCATGGACTTCTTAAGCTTTAAACGTTTTATTAGCATTGAAGTACTGATTACCTTCTATTATATTGGGGCCGTGATGACTCCCTTAATGCTATGGTCCATCATGAGCTGGGCAATTAAACGCTATCAACTCATTGAAACAGATTTTAACCAGGTCAAAGAGGAACTTTGGCAAACCTTGACCCCTTATCAAAAATTCAAAGCACTTCTCTTCTTTATCCTAAGTTTTCTCTTTATGGAGCTCTTTCTTAGAATATTTTTTGAATTTTTGATCGCCTACATGCAAATAAGGGATGCCATCGTCCTTTAAACCGCCTTTTATTAAGCCTCTCTAAACTTTTTCCATGAAAAGCTTTGACTCTCACGAAAAAAAGCTTATAATAATCCCAGCTTGAAAGTTCGTATTTATCTATGTGCACAATGTCGAAATCCAGTACTGGTTTTCGTCCTGTTCTTTATAAGTAATCGCAACAAATTTCAGCCCAATTTGATCACTAAATAATTAGTGTTCAGTTAATTACTAATATAAAAATAGGATACACAATATGTCTACTACTACTGGTACAGTAAAATGGTTTAACGAAGCAAAAGGTTTTGGTTTTATCGAGCAAGAGTCTGGTCCTGATGTTTTCGCTCACTTCAGCGCAATCACAGGTTCTGGTTTCAAGACGCTTGTTGAAGGTCAAAAAGTTGAGTTCACTGTAACTCAAGGTCAAAAAGGTCCTCAGGCTGAGAACATCGTAGCGCTTTAATTAGCTCTCGGTGTGATTCGATAAGAATCACTGCCTAGCAAGACTTGTAATGCCTTCGGGCATTATAGAAAAAGGGAGAAATCATTAGATTTCTCCCTTTTTTTTGTCCAAAACATCTTCGTTTATACAGCCAAGCAAGTTACCTCCTGTTACACATTCAAATAGCAAGGCCTACACTCCAAGCTCCTTTCTATTTTATTGACCCCGCTTCAACGGGGCTCAGCTCTATGTGCGACTAAGGCTCTCTGTATCCTCTAGTTTTTCATTCATTTTCTCTAAAGCCTCAATGACCTTAGCGTTTACCTTTTCTGCCGTTAACCCCGTTAACAATGCTAGCGCATCATCAATATGCGTCATGGTATAAATATGAAAGTCATTCCGCTCCACGGCTGATCTTACCTCTGCATTCAACATCAAATGACTTGCATTCGACTGCGGTATGACTACCCCTTGCTGGCCTGTTAGACCACGTGCTGCACAAATTTTATAATAGCCTTCTATCTTTTCATTTGCGCCGCCAATCGGCTGAATTTCACCGAACTGATTAATCGAGCCGGTAATGGCTAAGTCCTGACGTATCGGTATTTGAGTAATGGAGGACAGCAGTGCCAATAGCTCTGCTGATGATGCAGAGTCCCCTTCCACACCATTATAGGACTGCTCCATCACAATAGAACCACTAAAGCCCAGTGCCTTTTGCTTCATATAACGACCACGAATATAGCCGGAAAGAATCAACATGCCTTTTGAGTGAATTGGTCCAGCCATATCCACCTCTCTTTCAATATCTAAAACCCCTTCATCCCCCGCTGACGCTTGGGCCGTTATGCGAACCGGCTGACCAAATGACTGTCGTCCAACCGTTAGGACCGTTAAGCCATTCACCATGCCAACATGCGTGCCTTCTGTTGAAATAAGTACCTGCTGGTCTGTAATGGCTCTGTGGTAATGTTCCTCCATCAAGCCCGTATGAAAGGCACGTTGCTGAATCGTAGCCTCAATCGTCACACGGTTTAAAGAAGAGACCTCATTGGCTCTTGCGAAGGCATTTGCCTCTGCCAGTACATCTCTTAATATCGCTTTATTGGTATATAAACGCCCCTCATCTTCAGCCATCCTAGAAGCATGTTCGATTAAACGCTCAAATGCAGAGGTCTCAACAGGCAGATCATCCCATGTTGAAATTTCTGCTGCAAGTTGCTTTGCTAATGTCATCTCATGCGCTTGTGTACGGGACAACTCAGCTTCAAACTCAACCTGCACTTTAAATAATCGATCGAACTGGGCATCAATCTCTTGAAGCTCATAAAACAGAGAGGCCTGGCCGACTAAAATTAAGGTCAGACTTAATGGAAAATCCGGCAAGTGATAAGGCACAACGCTACTAGAGGAAGGCACTTCAAAGCTCAGTTTTTTACTCATTAAAGCGGCTTTAAGATTTGACCAAATCTCAGGGTCCTTCAGCAATGCCTGAATATTAATAATCAAATATCCCCCGTTGGCCTGCTGTAATAAACCAGCTTGATGATTCATTGCCAAGCTAACCGTATCGGGTGAAGAGGCGGCGGCTGAGTTAATGGTATAACCAAATAATTTTGGGGCGGTCGTATTCTGCTCATAAATAATCGGAGCGTGTTCTAGCCCTCGATGATCTACTAGAAGATTGACCCCAAAGAGAGACAACCCTTGCTGCTCAGTTCCCGACTCATCTAAGGTCGAAGGGTTGCTTGAGGTTACTTGGTGGTCGTTTTGATCCCAAAACAGGTGTAACTTTGCCACCACGCTATTTTTAAGGGCATCCAGATAGGCATTAATCTCTTCTGTCTGACCAAACGTTTTTTTGAGTGCCTGAATAAGCGGCTCAAGGTAGTGACTAGCAACCTGAGTATTCAATGCCTTACCTGCATCCAAATACTCATGCTGTAAAAATGGAAAGTGTGTTAATCCTTTATTTAAGGCTGCCTCAACAAGGTCAAAGGTTTCGGAAAAGTGCGTTTGAATCGTTTCATCAAACCCCACTAAATCAGTCATTCGGTATAACTTTCCCTCAATATTAGCTTGTAATATAAAGCTGTTTTCCGTTTGAGATATTTCAATATCATGTGCTTCAGCTAACTCATATGCGGCTTTTAAAACGGCTTGCTGCTTATCTGCAAGTTCCGATTCAAGCTGCTGACTTTGCAGTTGATAAGTATGCCCATCAAACAACACTGGAAGCTGTACCTTTAGCTGAGATACAAATTGCATTACTGCGCGTTTGAAAGCATGCCCTGTGCCGGCCTTAAAATAAAGATACTGTGTCTTATCGGCCTCAGAAAAATCAGAAACCAAGACGACATCCGATGGAATTTTCTTGGTCGCGGCCGTGCGCTTTAGCATCGCTTTAGTCATCCCTATCCGGCCGACCCCGGGTTCACCCATAATAAAAATATGATTATGGTTTCGTTTAAGGTGCAACCCAAAGTTAAGCGACTGATAAGCCCGTTGGTGAAAATGCTTCATAAACCCAAGAATCTCCGCATCTTTGTCTTTGATTTCACTGGTCTGCATCGCTTCTGAATCTAACTGGGTAAAACGATATAGCTGATCGACAGATAATTTTTCCATTAGGCATTCACTCTTGATTTATTTGGATAGTATCCGATTAAGTTATGTCGTAAAAAAGCCTCGTATACGGGATTTTTAGGCAGTTTACTTTAGAATGACTATAACAGCAAAACCAGTGGCAAAAAGCTGGCTTTGCTATTTTAAAGCGCTCACGCTGCCTAACATTAAAAAGCTGCTTTCCGTGTGCATCAGTACATGAGCAAGCCATTCGAAAAAAATAGGGTGACATGTATCAAACATACTAAAATTCGGCTAATTCATATGAATGAGTCTATCTAAAACTAAGCCTAGCAATGCAATGGTATTATCGCTCTGCCACAAAAAATGGTTTAATCAAAATAATCTTTTATACAAGCCTTATTAATTAACGTTAACACATAAAACGGTACCTAAATGTTCTCGATATTGCCCACCAAAGTGACTCCTTGCCAATCGCTTTTTAGCCCACTATTTATCGAGCGCGAGATTCGCGTCTTTATCAAACGTGAGGATCTTAACCACCCGACCATTCAGGGGAATAAATATCATAAACTCAAGCTTAATTTAGAACAGGCGC
>JAADDM010000138.1 GCA_013153955.1 Gammaproteobacteria bacterium
GCATACGGTTTAAAGTAGCCAAGGTACTCTGTTCAGAGCGCGGATACTGAACACGTACTTCAATTTCATCCTCTGCATCGGTAAATATCTGTACCAATCGCCCTGAAAAAGCATCTGATAACTGACGCCCCAGTGAAACATAGGTTAATCCAAGCGCCTTACCCTGTGGCGTTAACTGATAGATTAGCTGATCGCGACCATACGGCAGATCATCCCGTATCCCACTCACCCCGGCTATCTGGGTTAAAACCGCTTGAAGATCTAAAGAGGCTTGCTTAAGTAATAAAGGATCCGCTCCCGACAGTCTAATATCGACATCACTGCCCGGCGGCCCACTTCTGGGAGATTCAATCGTCAAGACATCCAGACCGGGTACAACGCCAGCTCGAGCTTGCCACTGGGCGATAAACTCGGCATTACGTGTCTGGCGTTGATCAGGCTCGACCAGCTCTATGTTCACACCCGAAAAGTTTGGCCCCGTCTGCTTACTGGTTTTGTTGTAGTGCACAGTCGCCACTTTGACAATCCCAGGCTCTAATGCTTGCTCTGTTTCACGCAGGGCTCGGTAGAGGTTTTCAGCATAACGAGCGGAAACCTCTGACGAAGTGCCTGCGACAAAACGGGCATCAGCATACAATTTGGTCGATTCCGGCGAGGGAAAGAAAACAAAGCCCAATCGCCCACCCGCCAACAGACCCATCACAAAGACCATCATTGCCAAAGTGGTTGCCAAGGTAATCGCGCGATGCGCTAGCACCCAGCGAACCACCGCTCTAAATTGATGATGACGCAAGTGATCAATGCCTTGGTCAAGACGGTAACGAATAGAGCCTTTCTCTGCTTTTTTAACCCCGCTTAGCGCATGGCGCAAGTGGCCCGGTAGAATCACAAAACTCTCAATCAGCGAGGCAAATATCACCGCGATAATGACCAATGGAATGGCAAACAAAATATTCCCCATCTCTCCGCCAATCATCATGAGCGGCAGAAACGCCCCGACAGTGGTTAAGGAGGAGGCGACCACAGGACTAAACATTCTATGCGCTCCCCCCTCTGCCGACTGCAGTGCCCCTTCGCCTCGCTCATGATGAGAGAGCGCGTCTTCTCCCACCACAATCGCATCATCCACAATGATACCCAGCGCCATAATGAGTCCAAACATACTCACCATGTTGATACTGCCACCAGCGAGATAAATAATCATTAAAGTCGCAGCAAATGAGACGGGAATACCCACTGCAACCCAAAAGGCAACACGACCATTCATAAAGAGATACAGAATCAATACCACTAAAATCAGTCCACTAATGCCGTTATTCACCAATAGCATAATGCGCTGATACACCAGCGACCAAGTCTCATCATAAACCTGTAAGCGCATTCCCTCAGGCAGGGTTGGTTCAGTCTCTTTGACCCAATCCATCAAGATTTTAGACGACACTAATGTATCACCACTCTCCGCTCTCAACAGCTGCATCTCAATGGCAGGAAAGCCATCGACCATAATATAAGGGGCATCCTTTTTAGCACGACGCTCAACCGCCCCCAGCTCTCCAAGGGAGATGTTTTGATTACCCTCTACCACCAGCGACATCTGATCAAAGCCTTGCGCACTGCGCTTCTGCTCTAAAGCGCGTAAATCTCGTACGCTATCACTGTCACCCACTGAGCCGGCGGGGTAATCACTGCTCATGCCAGAAACCTGGTTACCCACCGATTCTAATGAGAGATTAAATTGCTCAAGCCTGTTTTGTGACAGTTCCACCGACATCTCTTCAATCGGCAGACCTGTAAATTTAATTTTATCAATCCCTCTATTAAGTAGGTCACGCTCAAATGCTCGCACCATGGTTCGCATCTCAGTTAATGAGCCTTTTTCACTCACCAACAACAACTTGGCAATGGATTCATAACGGACGATACGTTCGATAACAGGCGACCGCGCATCTTGCGGCAAGTTTCTCAACTCACTCATGCGCTGATTCACCTGATCAATCACCTCAATCATATTGGTGCCCTGCTTAAACTTTAGGGTAATCACCGAAATACCCAAAGAGGAGGTTGAGGTCATCTCATCCAAGCTATCAAGATTACGTAAAACCCGTTCCGCAGGATTGGTAATGCTGCGTTCAACATCCTCGGCATTCGCCCCTGGCCAGACCACTCTTACCGAAGCATAATCAAGCTCAAAGGAGGGGAAAAACTGCACATTCAACTTCATCAAACCCACCGCGCCTGCCAGCAGCATAATAATCATTAACAGATTAGGGGCGACCTTATGGCGGGCGAACAGCCCAATTATTCCACTGGATTTAAACGGTTTTTCATTAAGCTCAAAGTCATGGTCTATATCATGGTCAGGCTGAACAGTCTTAGCCGTGCTGTGCTCCCCATCAGCTCTCTCGTTATTAGTTGAGTGATTGATTATAGTCTTGGTTGGGTCACTCATTCAGCAACCTCTTTAACTTTAAGGCCCGTCACAGCATTAGGGAGGTGGGTAATTGAGATATGTGCGCCCGGCTCAAAATCGGGTTTAATTAAAGCCCAAAGCTGACCATTACGAGACACATCCCCCACGACTTGAACTTGATGCGCCACCAAACGCTCTGCCTCCACCAAGTAGACTCTATTTTGACCATAAAGCGCGCTATAAGGGATAGCCACAACCGACTCAACCCCTTGACCTTGCAGACTGATCTCCATTAAATCACCCGGACGTTTACCTAGCAGAGTGACCGGTAACGTGAAAAAAGCATCTAAACCACTGGTAGTCGCCTCTCCCGCCAATCGACTCAAGGTTAACGCGACTTTCTCACTCTGTCCCGCTTTATTCGAGCCCAATGATTCACTAAAGGTTGCCACAAGAGGTACTCCTGAGCGCATCGCCTGCTGTACCTTGGCCAGCGCAGTCACCGGCAACTTAGCACGCAACTCAAGCGAATCCAGACCATAGAAACTAATCAGTGGCGCGCCCATATTGACACGCGACCCCTCACTCACAAACACCTTCGCTACTCGAACATCATAAGGGGCAACCAGCTGACCACGCTCAAAGTTTAACTTAGCAAGCGATAGTGCCGCTTGTGCCTTGGTTAAACGTGCAGCATTTTGCGCCCGCTTCAGGTGGTTTTCTTCAACAGCCAACTGCGCTCCCACCACTGAAAACTCCTGACGAACCAAGGCTTCATTCACCGCATCCAAATCTGATTGAGAAGCGAGATCTCTTTTAATCAACTGCTGAGTACGTCTAACCGTTGCCTGCTTTAACGCTTTTACTTTTGTCTCATATGCCAATCGCTTGGTATTGGCTTTATTCGCCAACTTTTGCAGCTTAACCTGAGCCTGCGCATCTGCAACATCGGCCTCAGCCTGTCGCAATGGAATTTGTAAATCCGCCAAGCTAATACTCACCAGCGGCTCGCCTTTAGCAACCACTTGCCCCTCTTTGACGGACACCCGTCCAATAACACCTGAAATAGGCGCTGCAGCCTGAACCAAAACACTTGATTCAACTTTACCAAATAGCGTTTGTACCGGAGAGAGGCGCTCAAATTCAGCCGTTTGAACGTCCACAAGCCACACCTTCTCTTCAACTTCAACGGGCGGTTGCTCAGGCTTTGTTTTTGACATATAAACAAACACGGCCACCGCCACCAAGATAATTAAAATGGGAATGGCAATCGCCTTTACACGCGTAAAGAGAGGGTGGGATGATAACGAAGTGGACATGGTCTATTCCTTGTTTATAGACAAACGAAACAATGCCAAACCAAGATGAGACTGACTCACCAGAAAGGTCATTGCCATAAATAGGGTATTACTTTAAAACATAAGGGACTAAGCAACGCCAGCCGATACTCAATTTAAGATGATTTAAGCCAGCTTAGGGTATTTAAACAGGCTTTATCTCACGTATTAAAAAGGGCTACGACACTACTGTCGTATAAAATTTAGGCCGAACAACCCCTTAAAAACTCATTGATTAACCGAACTTGAGCTTGCTCAATTGCGACAGCGATTTCAGCCCCTTGAAACCCTTGCTGAATAATCGCTTGATTATCCACTTGGCTCGCCGCTTCTAACACCGATAACCAAAAAGCCTTTTGGGGATAGGCGCGCGCTTCAAACCCTAAACGCCCTTTTGCATCTGCTTCACACGCAGTCAGTATCGCCTTAAATCCCGAGGCATCTTTCAGAGCGCCACAGCCTTTTAAGACCTTTAAATAGGTTTTTGATTTCAGGTAAGGCAGGCCTTCTGAGTCGAGCCCCTGATGAATCAAACCATGCCATTCAGTCACTCTTTGCGCTTGCTGCTGCCATTTCTTAGGCACGCGATACGCTTTACACAGGGCGTTAACTAATGGAACACCTGCCGCTTCATGACCATGATGCTTTGGCCAAAGGGCTTTGGGGGTAATGCCCTTGCCTAAATCATGCATTAAGGCTGAAAAGCGAATCATCGGATCATCAGATAACTTAGCCGCGGCATCCAACACCATCATCGTATGCACCCATACATCCCCTTCAGGGTGATGTTTTTCCGGTTGTGTCACACCGTGTAGCGCATAGAGTTCAGGCCATAAAACAGCCACGCCGCCCACGCTGTCTAACACTTCAAAAAAGACACTTGGACGCGCGGTGTTCAGTGCCTTAACCAGCTCCTGCCACACCCGTTCAGGCGTCAAATCTGACAGCTCCCCTTTGGCGACCATCGCTTGCATCAGCACTTGAGTCTCCTCTGCCAGCGTAAAGCCAAAGGGGGCAAGCTTTGCCGCAAAGCGCGCGACTCTTAGAATTCTTAAAGGGTCCTCTGAAAAAGCTTCTGAAACATGGCGAAGGCGCTTATTCTCTAAATCCTCTCGTCCACCATACGGATCAAATAACTCACCGGATGGCAGTTGCGCCATCGCATTGATGGTTAAATCACGGCGAACCAGATCCTCTTCAAGCGTCACACTTGGATCCGCAAACACCTCAAACCCATGATAGCCCACACCGGCTTTACGCTCAGTACGCGCCAGCGCATACTCCTCCTTGGTTTCAGGGTGTAAAAAAACGGGAAAATCCTTACCGACCTGCTGATAGCCATCCGCCAGCATCTGTTCGGAGGTTGAACCGACCACCACCCAATCACGGTCATAGATAGGAATCCCTAACAGTCCATCTCTAACCGCGCCGCCTACCAAATAGATATCTAAAGCCAAAACCGTATCCTTTTTAAACAAAAAAGCCGTCTATTAAAGACGGCTCTATCTAACATTACACTCATTTAAGTACCGATTTAACGAACACCTTAAACCAGTTCGCTGGCATCACGCCCAGCTTCTTTACGATAGTAATTATAACGCTCACGAATGTGATGAGGTGCAACATAAGTTGAAATAACCCACTCCAAACCACTCGGTGCAAAGCCAAACTGTGAAGAGAAGTCTGATTCAGAAATCATATCGTTTTTTAACATAAACAGCTGAGAAGAGGAGACTGAAGCAACCGGTGCTAATCCGCCTAGCTTAGCCATGATATTGGCATTTAAACGACACATTGGAAACACAATCGCTTCCTTTTGCATAAGTCCCGCCACAAGCTCGCCTAGTGACTTCAAGCTCATACGCTCTTCACCCGCCACATCTAGCTTCTCGCCAAAAGTGTCAGGGTTACGAATGGTACTCACCAAAGCCTGTGCAAAATCTTTGACCCAAAGCGGCTGAACAACTGTATTAGACTGTGCCACCATTAACAGAGGCATTCTATTTAACTGCTTTGCAAAACGGGTTGTTGTATCATCATTCTCACCAATCAACAGGCTCGGCTTTAGAATAGTCACATCAGCATTCACGACACCATGCATCATGGTATCCACCTCAGCCAACAGCCCCAACCAATCACTATTAGGCGCATCAGATGAAGCTCCCATCTGTGACAGACTGATAACACGTTTAACGCCCGCGCGCTCTGCGGCCGATTTAATCTTTTGAGTGACATGAGACAACACATCTTGTTCAATCATCTCTGTACCGGTTGAACGATCAGGTGTTAGGTTAATTAAGATATCAGCACCAGCAACTGCCGCCGCTAATTCAACTTCATTATCAAAATCCGTTAAGGTCGTCACAGTCGTATTAGGATACAGTGCAAAATCACGGTAACGCTCAGGTCGTCTTACCACAAAGGCAATCTCATACCCTGCATTAGACAAGGCATTTACAACCTCTCTACCGATAAATCCTGTTCCACCAAATACACTTACTTTATTGCCTAATATCACGTAATAATCCAATAATTTTATTTCTAATCCGAAAAGAATAAGGAAATGATGATGCGGGGTCAAGTTTTTCAGCACTTTTATCCACTCATCAAGCCATGAAAAAGCTATTTTTTCATGGCCTGTGCCTTGTAACCTCTTTATGATGCATCTTTGTTATAATGAGCCAAAATTATCAGAGAGAATCAAAATGA
This sequence comes from Gammaproteobacteria bacterium, assembly GCA_013153955.1. Lineage (GTDB taxonomy): Bacteria > Pseudomonadota > Gammaproteobacteria > Thiomicrospirales > Thiomicrospiraceae > Thiomicrorhabdus. The sequence continues at coordinate 6,457 of JAADDM010000138.1, forward strand.
CACCCATTATGGTATCGGCTTACAAAAGCCCAAAAAAAGAATCCCTTTATTTATTTGTCCCTAAAGACAAAGGCATTGATGACCTTCCAAACGAGTTACTCGTTATGTTTGGCGAACCGACCCACGTCATCGACTTTGACCTAACGCCTGATCGTAAAATGGCCCGTGGAGATGCCGCTACTATTTATGAAGCGATGCAGACCAAAGGCTTTTTTATGCAGATGCCGCCTACCGAAATTGAAAAAATGGGCAACATGGCGCCTCCTCCAGAGCGCCTAGACAATATCTTTTAACACTACCCGAGCTGAATTTAACCTCGACAGGTTAATTCAGCTCGAACAGCAGCCCCTCTTGACTAACATCGTCTCCGTTTAGCATACATTTCTGCTTTCACAACGCCCCAATTATCGCTACAATATTCCCTTTCATTTCAGCCTTTAAGGAGCACCACCATGGCTTTTACTCTTCCTGAACTCTCTTACGACTACAATGCACTAGAAGTGTCGATTGATGCGCGCACCATGGAAATTCACCATACAAAGCACCACAACGCCTACATCACCAACCTAAATAATGCCATTGCCGATACGCCACTCGCAGACCAATCGCTAGAAGCGATGATGGCTAAAGCGGGAACACTTCCTCCTGCCGTTCGTAACAACGGCGGTGGACACTGGAACCACTCGTTCTTCTGGGATGTGATGACCGGTGACAGCATGGGTGGCCCAACTGGCGCATTAGCAGACGACATTAACGCAACGTTTGGTAGCTTTGATGAGATGAAGGCTAAATTTAATACTGCGGGCGCAACCCAGTTCGGCTCAGGATGGGCATGGTTAACCGTTTCTGCGGAAGGCACGCTTGAAATTTCTTCTACGCCTAACCAAGACAACCCATTAATGGACTGTGCAAAAACACAAGGCGCCCCCATCCTAGGACTTGACGTTTGGGAACACGCCTACTACCTACGTTACCAAAACCTACGCCCTGCTTACATGCAAGCTTGGTGGGATGTGGTTAACTGGAACAAAGTATC
>JAADDM010000235.1 GCA_013153955.1 Gammaproteobacteria bacterium
CATACTCAAAACCATCGGCAAAACGGGTCGAGACGTTCACCATCACCGAGCTAGAGTCCACCTCGGCGAGAAAACGTCTTGCGGTACTAAAATCTTCGGTAATAATGGATTCCGTATGACCCGAGCTGTACTCTGCGATATGATCCATTGCGGCATCCACATCATTCACAATGCGAATGGACAAAATAGGTGCTAAATATTCTGTCGCCCAATCTTCATCCGTCGCGCGCGTTGCACGAATAATCGAACAGGTTTTTTGACAACCACGAAGCTCAACACCTTTCTTGGTAAACTGCTTTGCCAACTCAGGTAGAACAGCTTCAGCTTGTGACTTGGCGACTAACAACGTCTCCATCGCATTACACACACCATAGCGATGCGTTTTAGCATTAAAAGCGACTTTTATCGCCTTATCCACATCCGCTGCATCATCAATATAAACATGGCAAATACCATCTAAATGCTTGATAACAGGCACGCGTGCATTCTGGCTGATACGCTCAATCAGGCCTTTTCCCCCACGAGGGATAATCACATCAACAAACTCAGGCATGGCGATTAGTTCGCCCACCGCAGCACGGTCTGTCGTTGCAACCACCTGCACGGCTGCTTCAGGCAAACCTGCTTTTTCAAGCCCTGTTTTAATACAGCTTGCCAACGCCTGATTTGAGAAAACAGCTTCCGAGCCGCCGCGTAAAATAGCGGCGTTACCGGATTTTAAGCAGAGTGCAGCCGCATCAATCGTCACATTTGGTCTTGATTCATAAATAATGCCGACCACGCCTAAAGGCATCCGCATCTTACCAATTTGAATGCCTGATGGCAGATAGCGCATATCGTTTATCTCGCCGACAGGATCTTGTAGCCCTGCAACCTGTCTAAGCCCTTCTGCCATCCCTGCAATCCCTGCATCAGTGATGGCTAGACGATCCAACATCGCCGCATCTAGGCCACTCTTTTTACCGTTTGCTAAATCTTTAGCATTCTCTGACTTTAAAAATTCAGCCGAACTTTCCAGCGCCTCTGCCATCGCCATCAGCGCGTTATTCTTGTCTTGAGTGCTCGCCTTAACCAAGGCGCGAGAGGCTGCTCTCGCCTGCTGGCCCAACTCACTCATGTATTGTTTAATATCTGCTATCGTCTTCATGCCGTTCTCTCTTTGCTTATTCTTTTGCTTGTGCTTATTTAAACGCGTTCATTCACTCAACACCTTCTAGAAAAAGGCCTGCCATTGAGTAATATCCGCGGTTAATTTGATATTTTTAATGCGCCTGTAATTCACATTTATACTTTGTATGCAGGTTAGTCAATGTTATTGAGCCATCTTAGAGACCAACTGAGACAAGCCCAACCAGACCTCATCGGCACTCAGCGTCGGCTGAATGCCTTTAATCATCAAATCAATATTAAGCGCCGACTTTAATAAAGCCTGCCACGCCACACCATTTTGACGTTTAAGCGCACTGCTGTATTCAGCCTGCTTGGATGACCACACCCCTGCCTGCTTAAACGCCTGATTCAGAGAACCTTGTTGCATCAGTTGCGACAACTCAATTAACTGCCTCAGCTCTTTAGAGAGTAACCAAAGTAGAATTGGTGCTTCCACCCCCTCTTGACGCAACCGCATCAACATCTGCTGAGCATAATCCATCCGCCCATTCAAAATCGCAGTCGAGAGTGCAAACAGTTGATAGTGTGCCTGATCAACCACATTATCCTGAATGACTTGCACACTCACCTCAGAACCCGGCGGCAGAATCAAAGAGAGCTTTAACAACTCTTGATCTGCTGCCAGCAGATTGCCCTCAACGCGCTCAGCAAGCAAACTCGCCGCTTCTTGATTCAGAACCAAGCCTTGCTCAGTCGCCTTTTTTTGGCACCAACTAGGTAAGGCGTTAATAGGTACAGGCTTTGCCTGAACGACCAGGCCTGCCGATTCAATCGCTTGCACCCACTTAGATTTGGTTTGGCGACTATCCAGTTTTTCACACTGAATGACAACCACAACTTCAGGAGGCATGGCCTGGCTATATTGACACCAGTTCTGAATAAACTTAGTACCTTCCCGCCCCGGTGCACCCTTTGGCATATTCACCAAAATCATGCGCGTATCAGAAAAAAGTGAGCCCGCTTGTGTCTCCATCTGTAACGACTGCCAATCAAAACTGGCATCCACATCGTACACATCCCCCGTTAAATACCCTTGGGCTTTTAAAGTTGAACGTAAGCCATCAAAACAGTCTCGTAAAAACAACGGCTCTTCGCCATACAGCAAATACACAGGCTGAATGGCAAAGCCTGCTGTCGATTGACTCTGTAGCTGATTCAAAAAAGCACTGGCTAAAATCATCGTCTATTCAACTTGCGTGCGCTTCTGGGTATCTATTTGAGCCTCTGTTTGAGTCTCAACAGTCGACCTATCCACCGCCACACCTTCAGTATTCAGCTCCGTCAAGGATGCACGTTGAATCATCCCCAATATTTGCAAGGCGAGAGTTTGTGCCATCTCCCGTTGAATGCTGACCAACTCTCGTTGAGAAGCCAACAGCGCTGATGTAAGTACCTGTCTATCCCGCGAGGTTTCTGCAACAGCAGTCACTAAAACCTGCTCAGTCGCCACCGAGGTTGCCGTAAAGCCCTGCTTCATCACCAAATATTCTGCCGTCGTATCCCCTAAGCCAGAAAAAGCGGTTCGAGTCGCGCGATACAAAGAAGGCTGTAACACCACTTGCATCTCCGCGGCCTCTAGCCGATCGACCAGTTCAATGCCCGACTGCTTAATCATTGACTTTAGCGCCAGCTGAACATCAGGACGCACACCCTTGCCTGCCACCACTTGAATGCGCTTGACGTTCAACGCCCCCATCTCGCCAGTGCCTTTCAAATGAAAGCCACAGCCGCTCACCAAAATAGTGATTAAGGTGATGAGGATAAGCGACGAGCCTCGACGCATCATTAGCCTTTAACCACAATATTCACCAAGCGACCCGGCACAACAATCTCTTTTACAATCTCTTTACCGTCCATAAATTTAAGCACCGTTTCATCCGCTTTGGCAGTCGCTAAAATGGTCTCTTTATCAGCATCGGCTGCCACTTCAATCTTACTGCGTAGCTTACCGTTGACCTGAACCATCAACTCAATTTCTGATTTAACCAGCGCTGACTCGTCTACCGTCGGCCAAGTTGCATCAACCACCAACCCGTCTTTACCTAGCGCAATCCAAAGGGTTTGTGCAATATGGGGCGTCATCGGTGATAACATTAAGACCAGTGCTTCCAAGGCCTCTTGCATCACCGAACGTCCTGCATCAGATGAATCTTCAAACTTTGAAAGTTCATTCATCAACTCCATACAGGCCGCAATCGCCGTATTAAAGGTTTGACGACGACCCACATCATCAGTCACTTTTTGGATGGTTTCGTGTAACTTAAAACGAATCGCTTTAGGCGCTTTTTCAAGCCCTTCTGAAGTGGTTGCGACAGGTACAAGCCCTGTTTCAATGTGGCTTTGTGCTTGACGCCAAACACGGTTTAGAAAACGGAAGCTGCCCTCAACCCCTTTATCAGACCACTCTAAGCTCTGCTCAGGCGGTGCGGCAAACATAATAAACAGGCGCACGGTATCTGCCCCAAATTTTTCAATCAGTCCTTGAGGATCAACCGTGTTGCCTTTTGATTTTGACATTTTAGTGCCATCGAGCAAGACCATGCCTTGTGTCAGCAGTTTCTTAAATGGTTCATTCGAAGAGACCAGCCCTTGATCACGCATCAATTTATGGAAAAAACGCGCATACAATAGGTGCAAGATAGCGTGTTCAACACCCCCAATATACTGATCAACAGGCGCCCAATAATCGGCACGCTCGTCTAACATCGCCTCTGAGTTACTCTTTGAAGTATAACGAGCGTGATACCAAGAAGACTCAAAAAAGGTATCAAAGGTATCCGTCTCACGCGTTGCACGACCGCCACACTGTGGGCATTCGCAGTTTTTAAAACTGTCCATTTTCGCCAAGGGAGATCCTGAACCATCCGGAACAACATCTTCAGGCAGCTTAACGGGCAGTTGGTCTTCAGGTACCGGCAACGCACCACACGCAGGGCAGTAAATGACGGGAATTGGACAGCCCCAATAACGCTGACGAGAAACGCCCCAGTCGCGTAGTCGGTAGTTGGTCTGCTTTTCGCCTAGGTTTTTCTCGCCGAGTACTTTAGCCATCGCATGCAGAGCTTGCTTAGATTTGAGACCATCAAACTCACCCGAATTGACCAGAATCCCTTTCGCAGTGAACGCTTCTTCTGAAACATCAGCCATCTCATCGGCATTAGGGGCAATCACGGCTTTAATGGCTAGGCCATACTTCTTAGCAAACTCATAATCACGTTGATCGTGTGCAGGCACAGACATCACCGCGCCCGTTCCGTAGTTCATCAACACAAAGTTAGCGGCCCAAACAGGTACTTCTTCGCCCGTAATCGGGTGCATGACTCGAATACCCGTGTCCATGCCTCTCTTTTCCATCGTCTCAAGATCTGCTTCTGCGGTAGAGACATGAGAGCAGTCTTCAATAAAGGCTTCTAAGGCTTCATTGTGAACTGCAGCCTTCACACACAGCGGGTGATCTGAGGCGATCGCTAGATAGGTTACGCCCATTAAGGTATCAGGGCGCGTGGTGTAAACATCCAACGTTGCCTCTTTATCTTTAATTGGGAACGAAATTTGCAGACCGGTTGATTTACCAATCCAGTTTCTCTGCATGGTCTTAACCTGTTCAGGCCAACCATCCAATTCATCCAGGCCTGTTAACAGCTCTTCGGCATAATCGGTGATACGTAAGAACCACTGGTTAATCTCTTTACGTTCAACCTGTGCACCAGAACGCCAGCCTTTGCCATCAATAACCTGTTCATTCGCCAAGACCGTCATATCGACAGGATCCCAGTTCACAACCGATAACTTGCGGTAAACCAAGCCTTCTGACATTAACTTCGTAAACAGCCACTGCTCCCAGCGATAATATTCAGGGTGACAAGTGGCCACTTCGCGCGTCCAGTCGTAGCCTAACCCTAATGATTTAAGCTGGGTACGCATGTAATCAATATTTTCGTAAGTCCATTTTGCTGGCGCCACATTATTGGCCATCGCCGCATTTTCAGCTGGCAGACCAAAGGCATCCCAACCCATTGGCTGTAATACATTTTTACCCTGCATACGCTGATAACGTGAAATCACATCCCCGATGGTGTAGTTACGCACATGCCCCATGTGAAGCTTGCCACTTGGGTAAGGGAACATTGAGAGACAATAATATTTCTCTTTGTTCTCATCTTCTTCAACCACAAAGGTCTCATTCTCATCCCAATACTTCTGGATTTCTGCTTCAATTTTCTGCGGATTATATTGAACTTCTGACATGGCTTTTCTTCTACTTCCAAAGGGTTGTTGTGCGCATAGAGAGATTAAGATTTCACTACTTGCTAATTAAATTAAATAAGTTCAATATTATAATAGAAACTGATGAATACAAGGAGAAATATAATGAGTGGTAATAAAATGTTAACAGCCTACCGAACCCTGTTAAACCATGCTAAAGAATCATACGTCGTCGCTGAGCAGAACACTTGGCAAGTATTGGGGCAAGCGATTGAAAAAACAGAACAAGCTGACCATGCGTTGGCAGAGTTAACCAGCAAAGAGTTTGCACAAGTTCAAGCGGATGTTCAGGCCGACATTATGCAAACCGCAGAATATTTTGCAGACGTCGAGAAAGGGGTTGAGGAGTTCATCACCATGGATCTGCCCGTTTTAGAGCAACTGCTCATTGATAAAGCCTTAACCCTAGCTGACCCAACCAACATCACCGTATTAAGAATGCGCTTAGCCGCCGCGTTGGATGAGAACCACCCTGTATTTGGCCACCAAACCAAGCAGTAACGGCACATCAAAGTCATTGCTAAGTCATCAGAAAACAGGTTTTTTCTATTCTACCAGGCCTGGTAGATTCAACATTTTAGTTAACAAAGGCTTCACTAGAGACTTTGTTTAACGCTTTATGGGCGGTTTTATGGATAACTGCGCTTACTTAGCTGACACTCGGCCGGTTAAAAAATAACGTTTGGCAAAAATAAAACCAAATAGAGAGAACAGCATGAAGAGTACCGGCAGCTTTCGCCACTCCGCATAGAAAGTTAGCCCCTCATACGGCTGTACCTCCCCTCTCAAAATGCCCACTTCGTACTCGGGTATCTCCGCTTTTACCTGTCCATTTACATCGACAATAACCGTTGAGCCAGTATTGGTACTTCGTGCAATCTCTCGGCCTAGCTCCAAGGCGCGCATTCTCACCTCTTGCAACTGCTGTGCTGGCTGGAAGGTATGGGCAAACCAAGCATCGTTACTGACGGTGATAAAATATTTAGCCACCGGTAACTGTCGCGCAAGCTCATCGCCGAAGGACATCTCAAAACAGATACTCAATCCTGCTGGCTGCCCCCCCAGCACCATTGGCGCTTGATTTGGATCGCCCGCCGTAAAAGTTGCATACGGAATATCAAACAGATTCGTCACAAAGGCAAAAGCGCTATCAAACGGAAAGAATTCACTGAATGGCACCAGATGATGTTTATAGTAGCGATCCTCTGGCTTATGGACATTAATCAGAGCATTATAGTAATGCTCTGAGCCACGTCCGCCGTCAATCGTACCAATCAAAATATCAGGGCGTAATAGCTGTGCATCCTTAATAAAGGAGTGTAAAGCGCCCTGTTGAACCACGTCATAATAGGCGGGAACAGCGGTTTCAGGCCAGACAATGACATCTGCATCTAGGTTCGCTTTAGTCATCGCAATATAACGTTTAATGGTTGGCATAAAAGCCGCCTGAGTCCACTTCTCATTTTGAGGGATATTGCCCTGCAAAAGCGCCACCTCAATCGGTTTATCTACCGGCGTAACCCAAACAACCTTTTGCAACAAGCCCCCGACAGACCAAAGCAGACACAACGTGACACTTGCGACCGTCCAGCTACGAGATTTAATCAACCAGAGCAGTAAACCTGCCGTGGCAGCAACCGCCCAACTGATTCCCCATACGCCCAATACGGGCGCGTAGCCTGCCAGCCAAGTATCAATGTGACTATTGCCTGCCAATAAAAAAGGATAGCCGCCAAAAATAGAGGAACGAAGCAGTTCAATACTCACCCAAATGGCAGGAAAAACCAACACAAAAGCCAGGCCTGGCTGTTCTGTTTTTTTAAAGAAGTGTGCTAACCAGCCCCCAATAGCAATAAAAGAGGCCATAAATAGAATAAAGACAAAGATCATCAATAGCGCAATCGGCAAAGGCGTTTCTGCGTAAACATAGACACTGGAAAAGAGCCAACTCACCCCAACACCAAAGAACCCAAGGCCAAACCAAAGCCCTTTTTTTACCGCTTCAAAGCGCGTTTTTGCATCAAACCAAAGTAGAAACAAGCCACCAAT
>JAADDM010000106.1 GCA_013153955.1 Gammaproteobacteria bacterium
TCAATGAGTCATGCGGGCGTAGAGGTGGCAAACGCTTATGATGCCTATCAGTCGGGAGATTATGAGTTAGCGCAATCGCTCTATGACCAAACACAAACTTATGATGGCTGGTTTGGGGCTGGCGCATCGGCCTATCAGCAGGAGGATAATGAATCTGCAGTACTCTATTTTAGACAAGCCGCTTGGCAAGCTGAACAGCCAACACAACGAGCGCATGCGTTGTTTAATCTAGGCAACAGTTACTATAAAGCCAATCTATTGCCTCAGGCGATTGATGCCTATCAACAGGCGCTGTTATACCAATCAAATTATCCAAACGCCACCAACAATTTAGCCCTCACGCAGCAGCGTAAAGCGGTTGAGGATAGGGGAAAGCAAGCGCACAAGGACCAGTCTGGAAAAGGCGATGGAGAAGGCAGTGGTGGCAAAGACAGTGAAGGTGCATTTTACGGGGGACAGAAGCCGAATAACTCCGATTCAAGTGAGTCAGGGTTCGGTTCTGATGGTGATGCAGAAGGGGGAAATAAAAGGGGTGAAAAAGCACTGATTCCGCAAGTGGGTGAGATGACTGACTACCGCTTGTTGGGCGATTTAAATGCCTTTCAATTTGAACAGAATTCGAGCGAACAATCGACAGGACAGCGCATGTTGATTAAGCAGCAACGCTTACAGCAAGCGGAGGCCTTTGAACACCAATTACAGCAGTTGCAGGATGATCAAAAGACCCTGTTGAGAAGAATTTTTGAGCGCGAAGCGGGCTTTCATGCGGCGCAAACCCAGCCGCACCCTATTCCAGGAGTACAACCATGGTAAGGCGCAGATTGAAACAGAGTATGACCGCCTTTTTAGGGGATAAAGCAGAGGTGTTAAAGGCGCTTGTACTGATGGCAGGCCTGGTACTTTGTAGCGTACAAACTGCTCAGGCAAACTCTGTTGAAGCATCCCCTTCCAAAGCCAGTGCATCCCAGCTATCACAGGTTAAGGTAAAGGTTCGTCCAACGGAGGTTATGCTTGGTCAGAGGGTGACTGTGACGATTGAAGGGGAGTCATTAGATGCCTCTTTTGAACGGCTGGATTGGCGTGAGTATCAAAAATATTTTGTGCTTTATGATACGGAAGTGGACTCTGATCGTATCCGCGTTAAATTTTATCCGTTAGCAGAGGGGACGTTTACCCTTAAAGGCCAGTCATCGGGGGCGATTCATCTGCCAACAGTGACGGTAACCGTTAAGGAGAACCCTGAGGTTGCCATTGACTGGCATGCCCCTAAAACGGAGTTGTACCCTCATCAGCAGGTTATTTGGGGGGCGGATGTTAAGGTCACTAACAGTGCCCATAAAATATCCTTTGAAGCCCGTGCGGATAAGCAAAATCTAGGCGCTAAGGTCGTTTTACAGACGCAACCCTTTGAAAGTGAAGTGGGATTATTGGGGGATTATTCAGGTAAAGTTGAGCGTTTTGCGGCCAGCTATGAGCTTAATAGCCTGACCTCTCCGGAGCGGGCTCAGGTGGTTTTAAACTCACCGATTGTCCGGGTTAAAAATCGCACCAATACACGTTGGTACTTTTTTGACCAAGCACGTTTGGTGAATGTGAACCCACTGCCACATTTTTTACCCGCTACCGTTGCTGTGGGCGCAGTGAGTGCGTCATCAAAGGGAGGAGATTGGCTACAGGCCTCAGGTGAGCTGCAGTATTGGCGTATTAAGTTAGAGGCTTTGGGTGTTTCAAAAGCGTATCTGAATAGTGTGGCACATGCACTGGTCGCTCAAATTCCGCACAGTCCTAATATTGAGTGGCTATCTGATTCACGCAGTTTTGAGAGTGAACTAACACTTGAGGGGATTAAAAGCCATTTAGAGCTTAGATTACCGTATCGAATTATTCAACCAGGCCTGGTCACTTTACCTACGCTGCAATTGCGTTACTTTAACGCAGAGACAGGTAAGCTTGAGACCGATTCGGTGACAGCCAACTCTATTTTAGCGCTGCCTATTTGGTTACTATGGGTTGCACAGTGGTTGATCCTCATTGCAGGCTTGCTGGGTGGATTTGTTGCGTTACGTTATGTTCAGCAGCAACTCTATGTGTGGCAGTTAAAGCGTGCGATTGCTCAAGCAAGCTCTCTTTCAGAGTTGTGGGATGCATTGCAGGCCTGGCAGTATCAACAGACTCAAAAAACTTCGTTTAAATCTTCTATGCAAGGATTGACGACTGAGCAAGCCACCCTTAGCTTAAATACACAAAGTTTAGGACAGTGGCAGGCTTGGGTAGAGAAGACGTTTGGCGCTTCAAGTGGCTTAACAACATTGGTTAAAAAGTTGAATCAAATGCTCTATGCAAACACGCAGATGGCCACGTCAGAACAGGGTAGAGAAGCAGGAATCACAGAGGATTGGTCAGCGGTTAAAAGCGCTGCTCAACAGTGGGTAGAGACTGAAAAATTGACCCAAAGTGGGCTTCTAACCAAGATGCTAACCCGCCAAAATGTTAAGTGATTCGCTTGACAGAGAAAATGTGTGCTATTAGATCAATCAGCAGGCCTTAGAAGGCCTATTGAATAGATTAGCTGTCAGAGTTAGGGGGTGAGTTATAAGTCTCGTTAAAGGGCTTTATAATGCGATTATACTTCTTGGCTGCGATGAGGGTGGCATAGATAAACGTCCCGAAAATGACAAAGTCTCCCATGTAAGCAAAGATTAACGATACCGTATTCTGAATAAAGACACTCGGTAGAATTAACACTACGCCAATCGCCATCCCGATAAAGAAGGTTTTAAATGCGGTTTTTAAAATACCTTTTAACAGCAAGTTTTTATGTTCAGTAGAGCCTAGTTCCACGAGTTTCTCCAGTTGTGTTGGGGCGAAAGGGGGGGGAGTCAGCACTACCTCAACTAATGAGGTAGCGAAGCTGATCTTAAATATTCTGGTTAATCCAGTTTGTTAAGCTCCCTAAATCCATCGCTCCAGAGACGCGATTTACCTCTTTACCAGACTTAAAAACGGCTAAGGTTGGGATAGATCGAATATTAAACTGGCCGGCAATGGCTTGTTCAATTTCAGTATTGATTTTAACCAAGCGTGCACGGGGCTCAATCTGAGCCGCGGCTTGCGCAAACGTAGGGGCAAAGCTCTTACAAGGCCCACACCACGGCGCCCAGAAATCAACAATAAGGGGTTGGTCGGTTTTGTTTAAAGCACGTAAAAACTGCTCGCCGGTCATCTCTACAGGCGTTCCTGTAAATAAGGCTTCTTTACACTTTCCACAGCTGGCGCTATTAGATAGCTTATCGTCGGGTACGCGGTTTAGACCACCGCAATGTGGGCACATAATAACCATTGTTTACTCCTAGTGTTATTTGAATAGTCTGTCTGCTCATAAATAACTATATAGGGGCATTGAGCTACTATTCAAGGGCTTGAAAGGTGGGAAGTCTTTTTTTATTTAACCCCGCTTTAGGCTAATTGAGCCAACTGGGCTTGGGGCTCTCCTCTTTACCTGCTGCGCCGCCTCGTTCTACAAAACCATGCAAGGTTGCATCGTGGCAGTGAATCAGCTCAATGAGCTTTGGGTTGTGTGTGGTTAAGACCGCTTCTATACCCAGTGGAATGGCATGGTAGGTCATTTCAATTTCATCTCTATATTCAAACAGGGCGGCAAATAACGGATCCCATGAGCGGATTGCGCGACCGTTTTCAAAACGAGTTTTCATGCCAAAGACATGGTCTTGTAGCACTTTTGCTAAGGCAGGCGTCGATGTCGTGGTGATGCTTTTAATACCATTTTCTAGCAATTCAGTTTTACGGGTAATTTGAGTATGGTTTTGCATGAGCTCTTGAAAAAGGGCTTGGTCCTTGAGATGTTGTTCATCACTGCCATGACCATGCTTGTAGTGTTTTTTTGTCGTCATGAAAATCCTTATAATAGGCCGATATAGAGATAAGTTACTTTTAATGAGACGAAAAAAAAGCGCAGTATGGTCGTACTGCACTTTAGCTGAGGAGCAATCAGTTTAAAAGCTTAGCATTGGCTTTTAAACAAGACTTTGGGGAAAGTCCAACCTGAATAAATGTCTTTATTTAAGTTGTCTCCAGTTTACGGCGTGGTCTCTAATGGGTCAATCCTAAAGGGTTGAAGAAACCTTGAGAGAGTATGAGCGTACTTAAATTAGGGTAAAAAGTAGTGTGTTTATCCCCTTATAAGTACGCTAAACAGGCCTGTCTGTTTAGCGCGGTGAGTTTAAAGCGGTTATTTAGCGGATGAAGACTCGCTGTTAATCACAACTTCAGCCTCAGTTGTACTGCTCTTAAAGGTTGCTGATGGATTAGCCTGCCTTTCATTTAGTTGTGGATGTGTCACCATCTTCTCTTTACCCGTTGGATTCACAAACTGATCATTAAGCTTCTGAATTGCGCGCTTACTGGCATCGGTAATGCGTTCTAGTGCCATACGATTACGTCCAGACCAACCCCTTGGGTTAGCGTGTGCCATCCCTCGCCAGAAGCGAGTGTTGAATAAGAAAGCATTCGCAACTTGTGGGTCTGTTTTCATCAATTTTTTGGCATCGCGTTGGGCAAATTTGGCACGGATGTACTGGTGAATACCGTATAGACTGCCCAGCGAGATAACGCTGAAGAAGATGCCATAATAAACCGATTGCTGCATGAGTTTAAAGATTGTCCAATCAAGGATTGAGCCTTCAAAATACCCTAATGTACTGAGTAGGTAGAAAATACCAATAAAGAGCGTACTAAAGACAAATAAATCCGTGATAAGGACTTTTTTACGCCATGATTTCACGGCCTTTTGAATCAATGGAATTTTCTCTTGTGTAATTTCATTGGCAAGTAGTTCAAGGCTATGTGCAATACGGTAGGTACGCTCGGTACTTACTTTAGACATTCTTGAGAATATGCGCTCAAGATCAATGTCTTTTTTGCGCTTAAAGCGCTCGGCGAGTGCTGGGTTAGCAAAGGCATTGGCCGCTTCTTCGTTATAAATCGCGTAGAAATTACCGCCGACTAAGCCTTTAGCAGCAATGGCGCGCTGCCATGACCCAATAACCTCTTCAGGATTATCCTCATGGGCTGCAGTATCAATCTGGTTTAAGATATATAAAATCTTATCGGAATCATTGCGCTTAATCGTGGTGGCCACTAAATGCTCAAGCGTATCACGCATTGCGCCTGGCTCTGGATGTCGGGCATCAAAAAAGACCAGAACCAGGTCAGACATATCAATAATATGATTGGTGATTTTTAGGGTAGAGTCACGTTGAGAATCCGCATCAAACCCAGGCGAGTCAATAAGAATCTTACCTTTTAAGACATCAGAATTCGTGGTTTTAAGCTGTAGATAGCTATCGACACAGCTGCCTTGCCCAGATTCTACTTTCTCAATCTGTTCGCTGATACCAAAAAAAGGAAAACGCGGATCAGAATCTAAAGCCAGTCCCGGTAGGGTGGTGACTTCTTGGTTTTCACCGTAGCAGACAACGGTGAATTTATCGTCCACCGCTTGGTTACCAGTGGTTTGTATTTTACGCTGCGTATAGCCATTGATAAAGGTTGATTTACCCGCTGAAAATGTACCCAAAACAGAGATAAGTGGCCACCAAGAAATTGTGCTGGCATAAGATTCATTACGCTTGAGTAGCCCCGTTCGGTAGCCTACAACATCCAGCTCTTGGTAGATTTTTATAATCTTGAGCAGAATTGGGTTCTCTTCTGAAAGATGCTGCTCTAGTTTTTTGTATCGCTCTTTAGGGGTCATGACTTCAGTTCCTTTATAGCTGGGGCTTAATGATTGGGTTGAATAGGCAGAGCAGCAGGGTCTTGCTGTGTCTGAGGGAGGGACTGCTTGTTTGAGCTAGACATCATGGCCCACGGAATCACGTTATTAATGGAGTTCATTGGGGCTGAGATATTCTGGTTCAACTCGCCTAAATTACCACTGATATTATGTGTTGAATAGGCCATTGAGTAGATGTTCTGGTTTAGTTGGGTTATCGAACGGTTCATACCGTCAATAGAAGCGGTCATTTTAGGGATAGAGGCCATACTCTCCGTCATCTGTTTCATATGCTGATTGATTTGGCCCATTTGAGTATCAATACTCGCCATTCTATTATCCATTGACTCAGCCATTTTGACGACAGCCACTGACATTGTTGTCATGTTCGTGGTGATGGTATGCATGTCCTTCGTTACGTGATAAATAAGGTAGAAACCATAGGCGGCAAGAATTATGAAGCCCACAATCATTGGATAAATGACTTTTTCCCAACGGCGAATGCCCTTTGTCATTGTTTGAGCAAGTTCATCAATATCAATACTTTGAACAGGTTGTGGGTTTGGAAGGTTATTTTCCATGAATATCTCTTTATAGAAAAACCCCGTAAGGGGCTTTATCGTCACACGCTAGGTGTGAGGGTGTTAACTCATTTAACGGCTTTAACCTCGTGTTAAAGCAACTCTCATTATCTTACAGGTGGTTGCTGGGTAGGTGCCTGCTGACGCATATATTCAAGGTATGCTTGGTGGCGTGCCTGCTGTTGCTGACGCATCTGCTCCATATAAGCCTTTTGACGCGCTTGTTGTTGGGCTTGCATTTCAAGCATGCGCGGATCTTGCTGCATCGCTTGTGGGACAGGGTTACTTTGTTGTGCCTGAGGTGGTTGCTGTTTTGAGCGCTGCTGCATTAGGGCTTGTTGCTTACGCATCTGCTCCATATAAGCCTTTTGACGCGCTTGTTGTTGGGCTTGTATTTCAAGCATGCGCGGATCTTGCTGCATCGCTTGTGGGGCAGGGTTAGCTTGTTGTGCTAGTGGTTGTGTCGGTTTTGGATGAGACGGATTACTTTGGCTAGCTTTATTTACTGCCATGATTTTAGAAGTATTTAGACCAATTTCTCTCGCAATCTTAGGTGCAATAGGTAACAGAGCATTGGCAAGCATCATTGATTCACGATAGCGTTTGTCAGCGACCAGTAATTTAGCTGACTGCAACCAAGCACTGCGTGCCCAATCTATTTTGTCATCGGCATACAGTACGTTCGCAAGCTCGCCAAAGGTATTTGCAGAAGGGTGTTTTTCGACAATATTGAAGTAAATTCTTTCAGCAGAAGTATAGTCCTTAACCATCGTTGCATTTCTAGCGGCTGAAAGCGCTTTAGCTAAGTCAGCAGCCTCTATTTCTGTTTCTGAGGGAGGGATTGGTGTATTTTGGGCGCTTGATACAGTAGTTTCTTGAGCTGGAGAACTTATCTGTTTAGCGGCCTTTTCAGTATTGTCAGACGGTTGGACCGTTGAGGTGTCTGCAATAATTTTATCTTGCTTACTGATGTGTTCAGCCTGTACTAAGGTCACTTTCTCAGATTCTGAACCTGATACCGAGTCCGATACCGAGTCCGATACCGAGTCCGATACCGAGTCCGATACCGAG
>JAADDM010000172.1 GCA_013153955.1 Gammaproteobacteria bacterium
ATATTCTAAAGTTGATGGGCGCAAATATTACGCTTGAAAATGCACATGAAGTCGGCGGTGAACCCGTTGCGGATGTCCATATTAAGTATGCGCCGCTAACAGGTATTCAAATTCCAGAACCTTTAGTCGCTCTGGCGATTGATGAGTTCCCTGTACTCTTTGTTGTTGCAGCATCGGCCGAAGGTCAAACCGTGTTAACGGGGGCAGAAGAGCTGCGTGTTAAAGAGTCTGACCGTATTCAAGTGATGGCAGACGCCTTGCAAGCCGTTGGTATTGATGCCACTCCAACGCCTGATGGTATGGTTATTAATGGTGGGCAGCAAGCTGTACAGAGTGCAGAGATTCAAAGCCATCATGATCACCGCATCTCAATGGCCATGACCATTGCAGGGCTCAATGCAGTGGCAGAAGTGACGATTGATGATTGCGCCAATGTAAACACCTCTTTCCCAACCTTTTTAGCGTTAATTAATCAGGTCGGCATGGATGTTAAATCTGTCTAGAGCGGTGTTACCCTCGTATAGATAGACGATGGGCTTGTTTGAGTGTAAGTCCACCAGTTTAAGAATCCTACAAAACATTTAAAAGTTGAGTGATTTAAGATGAGTGAAAACAAGGTTCCAGTCATTACCATTGATGGCCCAAGTGGGGTAGGCAAAGGTACGCTCGCACAATACCTAACCTGTAAAACTAAATTTAATCTATTAGACAGTGGTGCCATTTATCGTGCACTTGCTTATGGCGCAGTCAAGCATGGGCTTGCCCTTGATGATGTAGCAAGTCTGGTTAATCTGGCTGAAAGCCTGCCCGTTACATTTATTGCCACAAGCATTCTCTACGAGGGAGAGGATGTCACCTCTAAAGTAAGAACAGAAGAGATTGCAGGCGTAGCCTCAACCGTCGCCGTTATTCCAGAAGTACGCGCTGCTTTAATGAATCGCCAGAAGAATTTTGCCAGCCTACCGGGGTTGGTGGCCGATGGCCGCGATATGGGTACCGTCGTCTTTCCTGATGCAGACTTGAAACTCTATTTAACCGCCTCAGCCACAATTAGAGCGGAAAGGCGGGTTAAACAGTTGAAAAACCAAGGGGTTAGTGCTAACATTGGCCAGATAACTCGAGACATTGAAGAAAGAGATGCCCGCGACCTTAACCGTAAGACTGCGCCTTTAAAGCCAGCAGAGGACGCGATTATCATTGATACTTCAGGGCTTGATATTACAGAGGTTTGCCGTCAGGTGGAATCTCTGCTTTGGGACAGAGGCTTACTCAAATAGGGCAAGGCTTTGTTTTCAAAGATTTATTTTTTTTAAAATCCCTTGTCTTAATTTTGAGACAGGGGATTTATATTTTGTTGGCAACTGGGATGCCGACAACTAACTAACTGACCCGTTGACTGATTAATACTCCCATCAGACATTAGAAAACGGTATGAAAAAAATGGTAACTATATCCATGAGTGAATTATCTTTCGCTGAACTCTTTGAAGAGTCGTTCCAAGAAAAATTTAACACAGGTTCTCTAATTATCGGTACTGTCATCGGTATTGATAAAGAAACTGTACTTGTTGATGCAGGCATGAAGTCTGAATCATCTATCCCTAAGTTTCAATTCCTAGACGCAAATGGTGACCTTGAAGTTGCTGTCGGTGATGAAGTTGAAGTTTACCTAGAGTCTCTAGAAGACGGTTTAGGTGAAACTCGTTTATCACGTGAAAAAGCGAAGCGCGCTAAGACTTGGGATCGCCTAGAAACAGCAATGGAAGAAGGCGAAGTTGTTACAGGTCTTGTGACTGGTAAAGTTAAAGGTGGTCTTACTGTTGACGTTGAAGGCGTTCGTGGTTTCCTACCTGGTTCACTTGTTGATATCCGCCCAATCCGTGACTTCGGTTTCCTTGAAGGTAAAGAGATTGAGATGAAGCTTGTTAAGCTTGATCGTAAGCGTAACAACGTTGTTGTTTCTCGTCGTGCTGTTATCGAAATCGAAAGTTCAGCTGAGCGTGAAGCGATTCTTGCTAGCATGGAAGAAGGTTCAGTTCTTAAGGGTATCGTTAAGAACCTTACTGATTACGGTGCTTTCATCGATCTTGGTGGTGTTGACGGTCTTCTACACATTACAGACATGGCTTGGCGTCGTGTTAACCATCCTTCTGAGATTGTTAATGTTGGTGATGAAATCAACGTTAAGGTACTTAAGTTTGATAAAGAGCGTAGCCGTGTATCTCTTGGTCTTAAGCAGCTTGAAGAAGATCCTTGGTCAGATATGGTTGCTCGTTACCCAATGGGTGTTGCGGTTGCCGGTAAGGTTGCAAACATCACTGATTACGGTGCTTTCATCGAAATCGAAGAAGGGATTGAAGGGCTTGTTCACACATCTGAACTTGACTGGACTAACCGTAACATCCACCCATCTAAAGTTGTACATTTAGGTCAGGAAGTTAAGGTTAAGATTCTTGATGTTGATCAAGAGCGTCGTCGTATCTCTCTATCTATCAAGCAGTGTGCAGTTAACCCTTGGGAAGGTTTCTCAGCGGTTCACGCTAAGAACGATAAGATTTCTGGTGTTATCAAGTCAATTACTGACTTCGGAATCTTCATTGGTCTAGAAGGCGGAATTGATGGTCTTGTACACCTAACTGATATCTCTTGGAAGCAAACTGGTGAAGAAGCCATTCGTGACTTCAAGAAGGGTGATGAGCTAGAAACAGTAATTCTTTCTATCGATCCTGATCGTGAGCGCATCTCTCTTGGCCTTAAGCAGCTAGAGCAAGACCCATTCGGTCAGTATGTTGCAGACAATGGTAAAGGTAGTGATGTTACTGGTACCGTTAAGTCAGTTGACGAACGTGGTGCAGTAATTGACCTAGCGCCTGAAGTTGAAGGTTACTTACGTGCATCAGAACTTCTAGAAGACACTCGCAATGCTGCAAGCGTTCTTAAAGAAGGCGATACGGTTACGGCTCGTGTTACAAACATTGACCGTAAGAACCGTTCACTTTCACTTTCTATGAAAGCGAAAGAAGCGGGTGAAGAAGCAGAAGCACTTAAAGGCTATTCTGAACAGCAGCAACCTGCAGCTGGCTCTACATTCGGTGATTTGTTTAAAGACAAGATGTAATCAAATGGTAAAGCAGTTTTAGAGCTGTTTTACCAGTGGCTTAAGCCCTTATTAAAGTGCTTAAGCCATTTTGGTCTTTCTAATGCATTGCATTAGGCATTTTAAAAGGCTCTATATTTAGAGATTATTAAGAGAATGATCAAATGACAAAGTCTGAAATCATTGAACTCATTGCAAGAAAACAGACTCAATTTTCTCAAAAGGATGTTGAGATTGCAGTGAATCAAATAGTGGATTCAATGATAGAGACACTCTCACAAGGCGAACGAATTGAGATTCGTGGCTTTGGGAGTTTTTGCCTTCATCATCGCAAAGCTAGAGTAGGCCGAAACCCCAAGACAGGGGAGACGGTTGAGTTATCTGATAAGCGCGTTCCGCACTTTAAACCAGGTAAATCTCTCAGAGAACGTGTTGACTCTTCTAAAGAGACGACAGATATTCTAGAATAATCCCAAAAAGGGGCTACAATTTGTAGCCCCTTTTTTTTTAATCCTCTATAATCCTCTCTACCCCTCTTTAGAGAAAATCTCATCATGTACAAGCTTATTACTTTTTTGATTACCTTAACTCTAGTTGCCGTAGGAATCATTCTTGGTATCTTAAATCCAGAGCCTGTACCACTGGATCTATTTCTGATTACCCTAACACTGCCTTTAAGTCTCGTGCTTGCTGTCATGCTCACTTTTGGCATTTTATTGGGGGCAAGCATTATTTTCATCAAAGTTGCTAAACTTAAATGGGGATTACGCCTATGTGAAAAAAGATCTATTCGTCAGGCAGATGAAATTGTGCAACTAAAGAAACAGCTTTCAATAGAGAGAAGAGCAGCTAAAACACCCTTGGCAGCGCCAACGCCTATTGAGAATAAACTTTAATTATGAGCGATACCTTAATGAATAACAACGAAAATAACCCAGCAAAAGACCCTAAAGTGCTTATTGCTCTAGATTTTGCTGAAAGAGAAGTTGCACTGAGATTTGTCAAAACACTCAACCCAGAGGCTTGCCGTTTAAAAGTAGGTAAAGAGCTGTTTGCCATTACAGGACCTAGCTTTATAACCGAAATTATTCAACTCGGTTTTCAGGTGTTTCTTGACCTTAAATACCATGATATTCCAAATACGGTTGCAAAAGCCGTTCAAGCAGCTGCAAGATTGGGTGTGTGGATGGTTAATGTTCATGCATTAGGTGGCCGAAAAATGATGGAGGCGGCTCAGGCCGCATTACAAGAGTTTGAGAAGCCACCGTTATTGATTGCGGTTACGATTCTCACCAGTATGCAGCAGGAAGATTTGGCCGAAATCGGCTTAGAAGGCTCTCCGCAGGATAATGTACTTCGACTGGCTAAACTTGCGCAAAGCTCAGGATTGGATGGCGTTGTATGCTCTGCTCATGAGGTTGCCGCAATTCGAGAATGCATTAAAGAGCCGTTCTGCCTTGTAACGCCAGGTATTCGCCCTGAGGGGAGCGCGGTAAATGACCAGAAACGCATTATGACGCCTAGACAAGCGATAGATGCCGGCTCCAGCTACCTTGTGGTGGGGCGACCTATTACACAATCAAACATTCCAATCACAGTCTTAAATCAGATTAATCAGAGTCTAGACAACTAGCTTACCTTCCCTCAACTAAAGCTTAACGGGGAGGGAGGGCCTCGATACCCCAGAGGCTTGCTTTTTACGTATTAATCGACTATAATTCGCGCCTTTCAAGCTATATGTTTGAAAATCCTTGTCTCACTGTTATCTTATTTAGATTTAACAGGAGACTTTTTATTATCCATAAGGAGAAATGAATGCGTCATTATGAAGTCGTATTTCTAGTGCACCCTGATCAATCTGAACAGGTTCCTGCAATGCTAGAACGTTACCGTGCCCTTATCGAACAGTCTGGTGGATCAATTCACCGTTTAGAAGACTGGGGTCGCCGTCAACTTGCTTACCTTATCAATAAGGTACACAAAGCACACTACATTTGTATTAACATCGAATGTGGCCAAGAAGCTCTTGATGAGCTTGAGAACGCTTTCTATTATAACGATGCTGTTTTACGTAGCATGGTTGTTAGACAGAAAGAAGCACTTACTGAGCCTTCAGTAATGGCTGGTAAGAAAGACGAAAAATCAGACAAGCGTCGTGATAACCGCTCGAATGATTCTCGCAATCAAGGAGCACGCTAATGTCTAGAGGATTCGGAAGAAAGAAATTCTGTCGTTTTACTGCTGACGGCGTAAAACAAATTGATTATAAAGACCTAGATACTTTGAGAGCTTATATTACGGAAACTGGGAAAATTGTTCCTAGCCGTATTACAGGCACTAGCGCTAAGTATCAGCGTCAACTGGCAACTGCAATCAAGCGCGCGCGCTATATTGCAATCCTGCCATATACTGATCAACATAAATAAACGTTTAAAGATTAGTTAAATTTAACAGGTACTCAATGCTAGCAGTTGCAAATTATTCAATGAAAGGGCCTTTTCAGGCCATCATCGCAATTTGTATTTTGTCTATGTTGAGTGTTGTGATTGCGCCCATTGGAATATTGGTCGGTGCAATCATCGCTTTAGTAACCTTACGTATTTCGGTTGCTGAAGGATTTAAAGCCCTTATCTGGGGTGCGGTAAGCCATGTGGCTTTAACGGTGATGCTTTCTGGTAATTATTGGCCAGGCATGATTGCTGTTTTTGAGTATATGCTGCCGGTATGGTTAATGAGTATTGTCTTACGACAAACCAATTCATTAGCCCATACACTCCAGTTTGCAATGATCATTGCTGGGTTAGGGGTTATTGGATTTCATCTGATAGTACCTAACCCTGCCGAATGGTGGTTAGCGTTATTTAACCAGCATGTTGCACCCGCTCTAGAAGCAGCAGAGGTTGTTTATCAACCCGATGTTATAGCGGAGCTTGCGAAGATGGTTACCATGCTATTAGCAGTATTTGCTGTTATGTTATGGTTCTCCATCTTAACGCTGGGTCGCTGGTGGCAGAGTGCACTCTATCACTCGGGTCAGTTTCAATCTGATTTTTATCAGCTGAGACTGCCGAAATCAACCGCTTATGCAGCCATTGCGCTTGCTGTAATCGGATTGGTTTCTGGAGAGCCTACTGGATTGGTTTATGACCTATCTGGTGTTGTGATTGTTGGTTTGATGTTTCAGGGCATTGCCATTGCACATCAAACAATGTCTATCAAGCAACTGAATAAGGCTTGGTTGGCAGGACTTTATATCTTGTTATTTTTATTTCCACAAACGATGTTGATATTAGCAACCATCGGTTTAGTAGATACTTGGGTAGACTTTCGAAACCGTTGGGAAAAAGAAGAACTATAGAGGTTTAAGCTATGAATGTTATTCTGCTTGAAAAAGTACAAAATCTAGGATCTTTAGGCGATCAAGTATCAGTTAAGTCTGGTTATGCTCGTAACTTTTTGATTCCTAAAGGTAAAGCAAAAGCAGCAACTAAAGAAAATGTTGCTGCATTTGCAGAAATCCGCGCTGAGCTTGAAAAGGCAGCGGCTGCTGAATTAGCAGTGGCACAGGGTGTTTTCGAAAACTTGAACGGTCAAGTCATTACGATTGAATCTACTGCTGGAGACGAAGGGAAACTTTTCGGTTCTGTTGGTACTCAAGATATTGCTGACTCAATCAAAGCTTCTGGCTTTGCTGTTGAGCGCCGTGATATTCGTATGCCTGAAGGTGTACTACGTCATGTTGGAACATATGAAATTGATGTTCAGTTACACAGCGACGTTATTGCTTCAATTACCGTTGAAGTAAAGGCGATTGAAGAGTAATTCTTTTCAATTAATGCTTTAAAAAAAGCGAGGTTCATTCTTTGAATGACCTCGCTTTTTTTATGCCTGATATTCAGTAGGCTAAGTAGATTTATCGAGGACTACCTACTAAATGGGTTCGCTTTCTGCTGCAAATCCCTTTTAAAGGCTCCATAAACTTTGAGTCTGGCTAATGTCTATTTCCGTTATAATATCTCCTTTGCTTTAACACCTACGATTGAAACGCCCTTATGAATCATATGTCTCCAAATACTAAGCCTGATGAACTGTTTAAAGTTCCGCCACACTCCATGGAGGCAGAGCAGTCTGTTCTTGGAGGACTGATGCTCTCTAATGAGGTATTTGATGATGTGAGTGGGATCGTCAATGAATCTGACTTTTATACTAAACAGCATCAAGCCATTTTTCTTGCGATTGTCTCTCTTAGTCGCA
>JAADDM010000030.1 GCA_013153955.1 Gammaproteobacteria bacterium
GAATCTCCAACACCAAGAACCTCATCAATGAGCAATATGTCCCTTTTAAGATGCACAGCTATTGAAAATCCTAGCCTTGCCATCATACCTGATGAGTAAGTTTTTACTGGTGCATAAATAAATGAACCCAACTCGGAAAATTCAATTATGTTTTTTATGGCAGCATCGATTTCCTTTTTTGAAAAGCCCATTAATACGCCTTGTAAATAAATATTTTCGATTCCGCTCAATTCTCGCTGGAATCCAGCATTAATAGATAACAACGGGGAAACTGTACCTTTTACCAAGATGCGACCCTGGTCCGGAAAGTACACTCCCGCGACTGTTCGGAGAAAAGTAGTTTTGCCTGATCCATTACGCCCAATGATGCCGATAATCTCGCCTTCGTGCACGGTTAAATCTACATTTTTGAGGGCCCAAAACCATTGGACGTGCGACTTTTTAAAAAGGATGTTGTTTATAAGCAAACTTTTTATTGACCTGCTTTTGTGCTTTATAGGAAATTTTACTCCGAGGTTTCTGGCCGCAATAACTGTTCGCATCTTAGAGTTCCTTTACGATGGTTGTTTCCTTCCTGGCAAAGTGGCAGGCCCCAAGCGCTAGGCTGCCTATAGCGATTGCCAGCGTAACCCATATGTAGGGGTTGGGTGGTTCCCCGCGCACCAAGATATTTTTGTAGGATTCGAACAAGGTGGCAAAAGGATTTACTATTAAATAAAAAGTAATATACTTTTGAAAAGCTGACAAAGAATCTATTGAGTAAAGCCCTGGTGATAGATAGAACCAGAGTCGCAGGGTAAATTGGAGTATATTGCTAATGTCTCGGAAGTAGACTCCTACTATAGCCAGAATTAACGCGAGTCCAAGCGTCAACATAAATTGCACGAGGATTAAAAAAGGCAGCCACAGTATGTTTACATTTATTCGGGCATGAAATAGGAAAAGCAGTGGCGTAAGTGCTACAAGTCCCCATAAATAATTTGTTAACCCTAGTAAAACACGTGTTAGCGGCAAGGTGGCTTTGGGAAAGCTGACGGTTTGGATTATGCGTGCTTTACCCGTCAAGCTTTTTACTGATCCAATGATTGAAAAAGTGAACCACCTCCAAGATAATAGCGCAGAAAACAACAAAATAGGGAATTGTGGTCCTCCGCGATCAAAGACAATGACTACTAAAAACGTGTAAACTACCATCATCATCAAAGGGTCTAAAACGGCCCAGAAAAATCCGAGGAGCCGATCACCATACGCCAATTTTATTTCTGTGGTTAAAAAATAACGAATTAGTTCTTTGCGCTTCCATAGCGGAAGCGCAAATTTTACGCAAAGTCTTTTGAGTTTGTAAAGGATGTCATTCAATTTTATGTCGCAACTCCTCCAAAGACATACTGCCTATGTCTGCATTTTCGCGCGTACTCAGAAAGCGCGCCACTCCCATGACTATTAAAATAAAGCTCGGTGGCATATGAGTCAAATGAAGCAAGGACGTTATTCACAAACGTAATTGAACGCAGATTGTTTTGATGCTTGGCGACTAGACTGCGACAGTGGGATGGTGGAGGACTCGATTTATAAACTACATGTGCTCAAGGATGAGACAGTGACCGCGTTTTTAGGAGGCTTTAAGTGAAAATATGTATAGTCAATCACTACGCTATTACTCCAAAGCAAGCGGGAGGTACGAGGCATCATACTTTTGCCAAAGAATTAGTGAAGCGTGGTCATAAGGTAACTATTGTCGCTTCCAGCTTTGAGCATTATACGAGGAAAGAAGTTCACTTAAGGGCCGGAGAGACTTATAAGTACGAAAATATAGAAGGAGTTGATTATATATGGCTACGGACTCCAGGCTATCAAGGAAATACAATTTTTCGACTGTTTAACATGCTTTCTTTTTCTTATAAAGTTAGATTTTATCTCCCCAAATTGTGTTCATATGTGCCAGAGGTTATTATAGGTTCCAGTCCGCATCCCTTTTCCTCTTTAGCTGCCGAACGCTTGGCCGCTTTTTGGGGCGTGCCTTTTGTCTTTGAAGTAAGGGATTTGTGGCCGCAAACGCTAGTAGATTTGGGGAACCTATCGCCCCATCATCCACTGGTAATTTTATTAAGTTTAATTGAAAAATATCTTTATTTGCGTGCGGATCATGTTATTACGCTATTACCTGGGGCGGCTGATTATATTAATCAAAAAACGTCACGCAAAGTCCCTGTGTCTTGGATACCTAACGGTATAGATCTGTCTATGGTCCCCCCACCAAAGCCGCCGGTAAATTCCGAAAAATTCTCTTTGGTCTATGCGGGTTCCCATGGGCTCGCCAATCAATTATCGATTTTGTTAGAAGTGGCACGCATTTTGCAGGAACAGCAACCTAAAACTCAGATATTCTTCCGATTGTTTGGAGACGGTCCCGAGAAACCCCTTTTAAAAAAAAGGGCACGAGAATTTGGGCTTACTAATTTAGTCTTTGAGGATCCGGTTCCCAAGGAAGAGCTCTATAAAAAATTGCAGGAAGCTGACGGTTTTATTGCAATATTGAAGGATTCACCGCTTTATAAGTGGGGGATTAGCATGAATAAACTCCTTGACTATATGGCTGCAGCGCGGCCTATTGTATTAGGCGTGGGGGCAAGCTTGGTTTATAATCCAGTTGAAGAGGCTAGAGCGGGATTCACGGTCCCCAGCAATGATGCGAAAGCTATCGCGCAAGCTGTCGTTCGACTTGCGCAGATGCCGGTAAAAGAGCGGTGGGAAATGGGATTAAGGGCGCGCAGGTATATTGAAAAGCATTATCGAATAGAATATTTGGTTGACAAGTTAGAGGAAGTGATGGTGAGTCTGCGTGGATCTGAAACGTAAGGTTCCGCTCGCGATTAAAAGGCTTATAGATGTTGTAGGCGCAGCATTGGGCATTGTTTTACTATTGCCAG
The DNA here is from genome assembly GCA_013153955.1 of Gammaproteobacteria bacterium. Taxonomy (GTDB): domain Bacteria; phylum Pseudomonadota; class Gammaproteobacteria; order Thiomicrospirales; family Thiomicrospiraceae; genus Thiomicrorhabdus. The sequence goes on from JAADDM010000030.1 coordinate 2,931, forward strand.
TGTTAATAGTAATTGCATTTTTTATCTGGCTAAAAATGGGCTTTCCAATTTTTTTCAAACAGGAACGCGTGGGGTATTGCGGTCGGCCGTTCGTAATTTATAAGTTCAGGACTATGATGGAGAAGTATGATGCCAATGGGAATTTACTGCCAGATGAAGAAAGGTTAACCCCCCTTGGACGGTTCCTCCGCAGGACTAGTCTTGACGAATTGCCTGAGCTTTTCAACATTTTGAAAGGCGATATGAGTTTTGTGGGGCCCAGGCCGCTTCCTGTGGAATATCTGGGTCGTTATACTACCGAGCAGTTTAGACGACATAGTGTGAAGCCAGGGCTTACTGGTTGGGCTCAAGTAAACGGTCGAAACGCTATAACCTGGGACAAAAAATTTAAGTATGACTTATGGTATGTGGATAATTGGAATTTATTGCTCGATTTTAAAATTTTGCTTTTAACAATCGTAAGAGTTATTACTGGTGAAGGTATAAATCACGAAGGATATTCAACGATGCCCGAGTTTAAGGGAGATGTCACAGACTAGCACAGTGTTTATTTTAGGAGCCGGCGGCCACGCTAAGGTGGTTGCCAGTACTTTGCTAGCGATCGGTAGAGAAGTAGGAGGCTTTTTTGATGATAATCCGAGCCTTTGGGGCAAGAAAATTTTGGGAATATCAGTACTTGGTCCATTAGAAGAAGTTGCCGCATATCGAGACCGTGGGCGCTTTATACTTGGCATCGGAAGCAATCTTTCGCGTAAGGTAATCGCATCAAAATTTCGTGAACTTGAGTGGGATGTTGTCATTCACCCACGTGCGTACGTAGATCCAACAGTTTCCGTGGATAGGGGAACCGTAGTCTTCGCAGGAGCCATTTTGCAGCCCGAGGCCAGTATAGCTGAACACGCGATTATAAACACCGGGGCTATCGTGGAGCACGATTGCGTTGTAAAAAGTTATGTGCATGTTGCACCAGGGGCTCGTTTGGCGGGGCATGTGGTCTTAAATGAGGGGGTATTGATTGGTTTGGGTGCGGTAGTACTTCCAGGGATTCATGTTGGAAGTTGGACGGTAGTTGGCGCGGGTACAGTTGTACATCGTGATTTATCAAGTAGAGTGACTGTAGTAGGTGTGCCCGCGCGTGTGATTAGAGAACATGGGAATAGCTAAGGAGTTCGTACAGCTTGCTGCCCCGCATATAGAAGAGACCGACATTGAGGCCGTTGTGTCGGTGCTTCGTTCGCCTAGGCTGGCTAACGGCCCTAAGGTTTTGGAGTTTGAGCAACGTATAGCTGAATATACTGGTGCAAAGTATGCAGTGGCCGTCAGTTCCGGGACGGCGGCATTGCATATAATTGTGCGTGCGTTGGGTTTACAGCGTGGTGACGAAGTCTTAGTTCCATCTTTTACGTTTGCGGCGACAGTTAATGCTTTACTTTATGAGGGAGTTATGCCTGTTTTTGTGGATATTGAGCCAGATACTTTTAACCTAGACCCAGAACAGTTGAAAAATAGTATAACAAAACGCACAAAAGCAATCATGGCTGTTGATATATTTGGCCACCCCGCGGAATGGGATGAAATTTTAAATTTTGCGGATAATTATGGACTAAAAGTCATCGACGATGCTTGTGAGGCTTTGGGAGCAGAGTTCAAAGGTAAGAGAGTGGGATCCTTTGGCGACGCAGCCGCATTTGCATTCTATCCCAACAAGCAAATTACAACCGGAGAAGGTGGAATGATTGTTACGAATAACAAAGAAATTGCCCAGCTGGCGCGTTCGTTAAGAAATCAAGGGAGAGGGGAGAAGCTGGAATGGCTTTTGCACGAACGATTAGGCTTTAATTATCGAATGGATGAGATGTCGGCAGCCCTTGGTGTGTCCCAGCTGGATAAAATTGAAGGCCGATTGAGAACCCGCCGGAAATTGGCGGATCTCTATACAAAGCTACTAGAGGAAATACCTTGGGTCGAACCTCCGAAAACTCGCGACTATACCCGATCTGCTTGGTTTGCGTATACTATTTTATTGAGCGACGAAATAAATAGGGACGCTGTAATGCGTGAGATGCGTTCTTTGGGCGTAGAGACGAGAGCATATTTCCCCCCCGTGCATCAACAACCATATATCAAAAAGATCTTCGGGAATGAAGTGAATATCCACCTGCCATATACTGAATATACGTCCCGCCGTACGCTATCGCTTCCGTTGCACAGCAGGCTTAAAACAGAGGAAGTCCACTTAGTTGTTGACGTTTTGCGCGAGGCGGTGTTTCGCGTTTCGGCGAAAGGATGATTATGAACCGCAGTTTTGCAAAGTTTTTTTTCGATCTGTTGTTGTGGACGATTGCTGCTCCTGTTGCTTTTTGGCTACGAGTCGATGATCCTTTAACCCGCTATCCGTATGCACTTTGGAGTTATACAGCACTTGGCGTTCCTGTAAAAGGGTTGTTAATTTATTTCTTCAAACTTCATAAACAGTCATGGAGAAAGGTGGGAGCGCATGATGTGTTAGTTTTGATCGAAGCTTTAAGCTTAGGTTTTTTTGTGCTTTCAGCTATGGGGTTTTTCCTCTACCCGATTTGGGGTTTCCTACCTAGGAGCATTCCATTATTGGAAGCGGGTGTGGCGCTGTTTTTTATGGGAGGGGCTCGGCTTGCCGGGCGTTTATTAGATGAACACCGGCTCGCTGCCGGTTTTAGTTACCCCAAAAGAGGAAAGCGTGTTTTGATTGTGGGTGCAGGAGAGGCCGGCATTATGCTCGCCCGTGAGATATTAAAACATCCAACTTCTGGTTTTATGCCTGTTGGTTATTTGGATGACGATCCAGAAAAGCAAGGACAGCGGTTTCTGGGATTGAGTGTTTTAGGAACAATAAATGAGTTGCCAAGTGTCGTAAAGCGCACGGGAGCAGAGGAGGTTTTGATCGCCGTTCCGTCAGCTCCTGGGAGGCTGATTAGAAAGGTTGTTGACTTGTCTAGAAAGACTGGGGTGAAGTACAAGGTCATTCCAAGTATTCATGAAATTTTATCTGGGAAGGTTTCGATATCACAGCTCCGTGATGTGGATGTTGTTGACTTATTGCGTAGGGAGCCGATTAAGCTTTCTTTGGAGAAGATAGCAAAATACTTAAATGATAAAGTAGTACTTATTACAGGGGCGGGTGGGTCGATCGGATCAGAGATCGTTCGGCAAGTTGCACGGTTTCATCCTAAGCTCTTGGTACTTTTGGGACATGGTGAAAATAGTTTGTATTGGATTGAAAGAGAGCTTGATCGCGATTGGCCGGATATTTCATGGGTAACGGTTGTGGCAGACGTCAGAGATCGTGAAAAGATGGAGTATGTTTTTAGCAAATTTCGCCCGCATGTAGTGTTTCATGCTGCTGCCCACAAGCATGTTCCGATGATGGAAGCCAACCCTGACGAAGCGATATTTAACAACATTTTAGGCACAAAAAATGTAGTTGAGCTCGCGTCAATACATAAAGTTGATAGGTTCGTGAATATATCTACAGATAAAGCCGTTAACCCCACATCTATAATGGGGGCTTCGAAGCGCGTGGCCGAGTATTTGGTCCATCGAGCTGCGAGCAAAGCAGGCTCAAAGCAAGTCTTCGTTTCCGTACGTTTCGGAAATGTTTTGGGCAGTAGAGGCGATGTTGTTTCCCTTTTTAAAGAACAAATTAAAAGGGGCGGTCCTGTTACTGTGACTCATCCAGATATGATGAGATATTTCATGACGATTCCTGAGGCGGCGCAACTCGTTTTACAAGCGGCTGGATTAGATCACAACGGAGTTGTTTATGTGTTGGACATGGGTGAGCCGGTTAAAATAGTTGATTTGGCCAAAGATCTAATTAGGCTATCGGGCTTAACCCCAGGAGAGGATATTGATATAGTTTTCACCGGTATTCGCCCAGGTGAGAAGCTTTTTGAGGAAATACTGACTGCTGAGGAGGGGACCGTAGCGACGAAATATGAAAAAATTTATGTAGCAAAAGATGATGCATCCATTCATATGGGTGATAAAGTTTTTGATGAATTGCTCAAGCAATTATTTGAAGCAGCTGCCAAACGGGATCCTGACGCCATTAAGCGAGTATTAAAAAAGCTTGTTCCCACTTACAATCCAAATACTGGTGTCTGAGCACCGTATTAAACTGTAGACTGCACGTGTCGCTATAAGTAAATGGTTTGTGTCACTCTATGATTGATATGGTCGTCCGCGTTTTTCTCCTGGCATCTTCCGTATTGCTCTTGCTGCTCGCGTTGAGCGCGGGGCTGCAGCGGCTAGGGCTGCCT
>JAADDM010000007.1 GCA_013153955.1 Gammaproteobacteria bacterium
CTTGAAAATACTCTCAGAGACGAATTACCCCCATGGGAACTGTTTTTAGATTCCTTTATGGAACTCAGTTACAAAAATTCAGAAAAAAGTCGCCGCCTTTTGAAATATATTCTTTCTAAGATAGATCAGTATTATCGGGATACAGATGAAGAAATTATAGATTTTAGCAATGTTAATATTGAACATATACTTCCTAGAAATCCCAAATCTTGGGGCTTAACCAAGAGTCAAATTAAAACATATGTGAACAAACTGGGAAACTTAACTCTTCTTTCTACTAAAATTAATTCTAAACTACAAAATAAGCCAATATCTGAAAAAATTGAAATTCTGAAAGAATCGAATTTGCCTATTACAAAAGAGCTCGTTAGAACCTTAGAATATAATAATCTCAAATGGACCGAACATGAAATCATGGAACGACAGAAACAGATGGCCCGTTTGGCATACGAGAAAATTTGGAAATTTTGAATCGCCCAACCCTGCGTTGAGCGGACTTGCTCGCCTCGCTACGCTCGGCATCGCAAGCCGCTCACGCTATTGTTAGCCTTGTGGAGAGGATGGAGAAATATCGCATGAAGCCGGTAAGCGATCTCTTGTTTACTTTTTCTCCAGAGACACAACCTCGCGTGAGCTATCAACGCTGCTTGGCGAAGGAGTTAGATTTAGAAGAATCATGGCTTCGCGACGCTATTTTCTTTAACCCCGAGTTAGTCATTGAACCTTGTAGAGCAGCGGGCTTGACAGAGGATGAGTGGTATGCATGGCAGCGTGAGTTCCAGGTAGAAACTGGCCAAATTGATGTAATGCTACTATCTTCTCAAGGCCGGGTTGCCATTGTAGAAACAAAACTCGCAACAAACCCTGAGATTAGGCGACGCGTGCTTGCACAGGTGTTGGATTACCTTGTGCACCTTGCGGACAGTTTTGATGAGAAATTGCCAGAAATACCCAAAGATGCGGATGGGCAACCTGTTGCGGATGTGGAAGATATTTTAGAGTCAGTTACCCAAGGTGACGTCTTGGTAATCATCGCGAGCGACGAAATTAATCCTCGGGTAGCAAAATTGAGTCAAAGTTTACTCTCACGCCATTTTACGCAACAGTGGGATCTTGCACTAATTGACATAGCCCTGTACCGTCCTCTTGACGCGAAGGATGAGTATCTTGTTGTACCTCATCTTCGCAATGTAGTGCAGAGTGAGTTACGGCAAGTGGTCAGAGTTGTAGTAGAGGGAGAATCTCCGCGTGCCAGAGTTGAAGTTGAGCGTATCACCCGAGATGTGGGCAGTACTTCAAGACGCCAGAAGTGGGATGAGGAACGTTTCTTCAGATATTTGGAGGAAAGCAATGTGCCACAAGCGGTTCGGGAATTAGCTGCCCGGTTACGTGATTTGGCACATCGTTATCCTGAAACTCTTACCCTATCATGGGGGACGGGAAAAAGCGGGAGCATGGTAGTAAAACGAAACGGTGGTGGCCTCATAGAGATCTATGGTTCGGGTGAGATTAGATTTCGCCCTGAAAAGTTCCCAAGAGCGTTAGGCGAAAAAGCGGCAGCAAGATATTTTCAAAAGTTAAAGGAACTTGCCCCTGAGGCTATGGGAATGAGTTATCCTCGGCTCTCGCCTGTGCAGTCTGAGGAGGTTGCACCTATGTTATTTGAGTTGATTCGGAATATTCTATCCGACATAGGCCAAGGCTAACCGTGCGTGCAGCGGACGGGGCTGCGCCCCTCGGTGACGGTGGCGGCAAAAATCCGCGGTTGGGTTCGCCAGCCGTGGCGCTGGACGGCACGCCCCGCCGCTGACGCCATTGTTAGCCCCTAATGATTTGTAAGTTACGGTCAAAGGTTAGCAATGAGTACTACTGCGCTATTTGTAGAACTACTTGTAATAGGTTTTGAATCTCTTTTATGGGTGTTTCTGTTGACTGTTGTGGTTTATGGCAAGGATGTTGTGTTTCTGATAAGAGATGCATTTTTAGCCGCTAATTTATTCGTTACGGCGGTAATTATTTCTCTTTCCTATTTACTCGGTATTGTATTTGATGAAATAAGCGATTTTCTTACGGAAAAATGGGCCAGTAAGATACGCTCCTCGGTGCATGAAAAAAACTTGCCTGAGATGTGGGATATTCAAGCTTATATTTTTAGTCATTCTTTGCATGCGTCCGAAAAATTAGATTACATGCGTAGTCGCATAAGAATTTTAAGAGCCTCAATCTTTAACGTAGCACTGATTTTTGTATTTGGTTTGGTACTTATACATACACGCCCGGAGTTAATTCCTAATGGACTGAAAAGCACTTTAGATTGGAGCATCGTTATTTTTGGGATAGTATGTGTAAGTGGAGTGGCGTTTACTTACTGGCGCATTACTCGTGCGTATTGGTTGAGAGCTATCAGCATCTATAAATCTTTATCTATAGATGAAGAATAAAAGACGACAGGGCTAACCCTGCGTTCAGCGGACGGGGCTGCGCCCCTCGCGAAGCCGTGGCGGCGAAAAATCAGAGGTGTGCTCGCTGGCGGTGGCGCTGGACGGCACGCCCCGCCGCTGACGCTATCGTTAGGCACAGTGCTTGGTGGATTTTCGCAAACTGACGTCTAGTGACAACATTTATTGGAGAGGCTGGGAAGTATTTCCCGAAGATTATTAGGTGGTATCTGGAGTGATGATGGAAGAATCGAGTCGTAGCCCCCAGAATCCTGAAGATATCAATTTTTCAATTGTAACTTCGATAGAATATGATGGACTTGAAGAATTAACCGCAGGTGTTTTAGAATTCTCTTTAGATCAACTGTTACAAAATGGAGTACTTAGAGAATTCCCAGTAGTGGGAGCTATCCTTGCGTTAGGAAAAACTGGTGCGAGCGTACGTGATTTCCTGTTTCTTCGCAAAGTTTTTCGGTTTCTTTATCAGCTGAGGGATGTTTCGTTAGAAAAAAGAATTGAGTTTGGAAACCGAATTCGTGAAGATAGTGAATATAGAAGAAAAGTGGGTGAAAACCTTCTTCTTATACTTGAGAAATTAAATGCATTTTCGAAAGCGGATATGCTAGGACGAGTGTATAAAGCACATCTTACAGGAAATATTAATACTGAAACATTAGAAAAACTTGTTTCGGCAATTGAACGGGTGAATTTACATGATTTGGATAGGCTTCGTCAGTTTTATGTTGACGACGATGAGAATAGTCGTGAAGATGAGCAACTTCAAAATTTAGCATTTGCAGGGTTAGTTTGTATTCAACTTGGAGAAGTTGGACTTGTGGGTGGTGTAAGTGGTCAATTTAAACAATGTGAGATTGGAAGAATGTTTTTGAAGTATGCGATTTGTGATAATCATGAGGGTTGTGCCTAACCCTGCGTTGAGCGGACTTGCTTCGCCGGCGCTCGCTACGCTCGCTTGGCTCGCAAGCCGCTCACGCTGCTGTTAGGTTATTCTGTATTGAGGGCGTATATCCTCAGGAGAAAATCACATGGCCTCTCCTAAAGAGTATTGGCAGCGTATTGAGGAACTGGGGTTAGACCATATGGAGATCGAAGTATCGTCTATTGCAGAAGCCAAAACAGCATTAAGACGTGTTCGTGGATTGCAGAAAGAGTTACGACAGATCAAGAAGAACATTAATTTAGATATGAAATCTATAAGAGCTATGTATCGCCAAAAAATGGCTACTGCTGCCTCTACAACATCAAGTATTGTGTCTTTGTTTGGGAAGCGAAAACTCGCAGGACAGTTGCGAGCTGATGAAAAGCGACGTCTTCGTATGGAACGAGATAGTATTTTGGAGCCGTATGAGTCTTTGAAATTTACTATTGATAATTTGCTATTGCAATTGGATGCAGCTAAAGAACAAATTCAACAGTTTATAGAAGACACCAAGCATCAATCTGGAGAAAACAAACAAAGTTTGTCGAGTACGAAAGAATTAGATACAGAAACTATCTTTTGCCCCCAGTGTGGTGTTGTAGTAGAAAAAACAGATAAGTTTTGCCGTAATTGTGGATACAAGCTCTGATAATTTGGCATAGTAGAGTGTTACCTAACCCTGCGTTGAGCGGACTTGCTCGCCTCGCTGCGCTCGGCTGCGCAAGCCGCTCACGCTTTTGTTAGAGCGCGATATGAGCACACAACGGAGCCCTGACGAAATTCGGCAGCATTACGTTGATGAAATGGGAGCCTTGTTAGGGGAGTATTTTGCGCGCCTTTGGCAAGAAGTGGCCTTTCTATATTGGAAATGGCAGGAATTCATACAGTTATTTGGGAGCGATCCAGCTGATGTAGAAGTGTTAAATCAAGTGGCGCCTGCTTTCTTTAGGATGATTCAGGATATGTGGTGGCGCGATGTAGTGCTTCATATAGCACGGCTCACTGATCCACCAGCGTCTGGGCGTAAAGGGAAAATGAATTTTACCCTTATGCGCCTTCCCCTGCTGATTGATGAACCGACATTGAATAATCAAGTTACAAAAGAGTTGGAGAATTTGAAGATAAAAGTAAAGCGATTTCGAGATTGGAGAAACCGGCGCATTGCCCACCGCGATTTAGATTTGGTCTTTGGCGGAGAAACATCTTCTTTGCCCTCTGTAGGTAGGCAACACTTAGAAGAAGTTTTACGGGCGATTATGCTTGTAATGAACCTGATTGAAGAAAAATACGTTGGAGCGTCCACACGCTTTGATGTTGTGGCATCCCATAGTGGTGCTCGTTCTATGCTGTTCTATTTGAAGAAAGGCTTGATGTGTAGAGAGCAGGAGATCGAGGCCAAGCAGAGCCAGTGGTCGTAACCATAACCATAATGTGCGCTCTAACCCTGCGTTCAGCGGACGGGGCTGCGCCCCTCGCGAAACCGTGGCGGCAAAAAATCAGAGGTGTGCTCGCTGGCAATGGTGCTGGACAGACACGCCCCGCCGCTGACGCTCTCGTTGGGCAACGAAAGTAAGGTGCCTTGGAGGCGGAAGATGAAAAGCAATTTGCAAATATTGGCTTTGGAGGAAATGAGACGAACCTTTGATCAGTACGCAAGCGCATCTGATGCTTTAGATAGTAAAGCGAAAAGCCTCCTTTCTTCTTCAAGCCTTATCATTGGGCTTTTCTCGTTGTTACAATTATCGTTAAATCCACTCCAAAACGAGAAAGGTTATAGTTGTATTTATCAAATAGGAGTGGTGGCCATCATGGTAGGCTATATAGTACTTGTGGCGTTGTGTACTAAGACTCTCCGTCCTCGAGAATATAAGAACGCTATTGCCACAAATTGGAACGACCTCAACACCTATTTTTTGCAGAAAGAGGAAGATGAGGCATATAGGATATTGATTGGTACCTATTTGACCTCAATTGAAGCCAACAAAAACACTAATTTAGAAAAGGCGAAGTATGTGAATAAAGCCACATGGATATTTGTAGCATTGGTTGTAGGCCTGTTTTTTATAAGTTTTTTGCCGCACTAAAGTTTTGGAAAAGGATTTTGCCATGGGTATAGGAAACATGGGTATAGGAAAGGTTAAAAAGTTCCCCTCGGGGGAGGATCAAACCGTCTCCTCTGTAACGAATGAGCCTCAAAGTGGCGAAGAGCAGGAGGATAGAGTTCATGCCTCGCAATCTCCTCCTGATACTATGCCAGTGGATGTTGTTGTAGCGGAGACGGAACGAGAAGAGGAAGGCAAGAGTGCTAAAGGAGTAAAGTGATGCCTGAACCTGAAAATACTCAAACGCCCGCCGATGCTGCTCAGCCAGTAACTCCTCCACAACCCCCGGAACCCCCATCACGTCCGCCATCTATGCCAGTTGAGGGCAACATCAAGGCCGATACCGCGCCAAAAGAAACTCGCGAGCAGGGGCACAAATAAAATGTTCTGTTGCCCAACCGTGCGTTCAGCGGACGGGGCTACGCCCCTTGCGAACCGTGGCGGCAAAGCAGCAGAGGCGCGGTCGCCAAGCCGTGGTTCTGACAAACACGCCCCGCCGCTGACGCCATCGTTGGCCTCTTATATAGCGAGAAGTCTATGACTACAAGACTCAGTTTTGAGATACGCGAAGCCGTGGTTTCTGTATTGGGAAAGATTTTTTGGCTGAAGGCTCCTTTCCGAACGTTTTTGCTTTCTTGTGGTGTGCCTCCAGAAATGTACGACCGCTATGCGGATGAATCAAAGTACAAAATTGCGCGGCACGTTTTGGGTGATTTGGATCTAATGGGGGATGAAGGGTATCTGATTCAGCGAAAAATTGTTACGGAACTTTGTAGGTTAAGGAAAATCCCTGATGAGAATGTTGTGGACAGAGATTCGGCCATTGAATCTTTGCGTTGGTTGAAGAAATTGGCCCTAGAGCAAAAGATAACTGTGGAGGAGGAGCGGGCTCGGACAGAGGATAGAACTTACAAGGCACGGCAGCGGCAGTTAGCTATAGCAGCACGTGCACAAAAAATGGAGAAGTTGAGAGCCGAGTTTATCGCGATGACAATGGCAGAGAGTGCTGAAGAAGTGCAGCGTCGGGGGTATGATTTGGAGGAACTCCTTGCACAACTTTTTGAAGTACATGAAATTACTTATCGTCGGCCATATAGGGTAGGTAATGAGCAGATAGATGGACATTTTGTGTACAAGGGATTTGATTATTTGGTAGAAGCAAGGTGGCGGTCGAAACCCCCTTCTGAAGCTGATCTAGTAGCGTTTAGAAGGAAAGTTGAAAAGAAGTTGGAAAGTACGCGAGGATTATTTTTGTCTATGATGGGTTATCGTCCAGAAGTGTTATATGAATTTGCGCGTGGAGAGCGTTCCAGTATTATTCTGATGGATGGGCAAGACTTAATCCTCATTTTGGAAGGGCATGTTTCCTTGACTGATGCGCTGGACTTGAAAATTCGTAAAGCGGCCCAAGAAGGTATTGTTTACTTTCCGTTAGCCCAAAGGCTCCGGTAAAAAGGCGGCCAACCCCGCGTGCAGCGGACGGGGCTGCGCCCCTCGGGAACCGTGGTGGCGAAAAAGCAGGGTTGGGCTCGCTGGCGGTGGTGCTGGATGACACGCCCCGCCGCTGACGCCCATATTAGCCAGCATTTCTTACTTCCCGAACTTGACATCCTTTTGGAATAGACTATAATTGTGACTATGAGGCCGCCATCGCGCTATGAAATCAT
>JAADDM010000094.1 GCA_013153955.1 Gammaproteobacteria bacterium
GATTACACTCTGAATTTTACGCTTGGCCACTGGGTGCAGCCTTTATTTTGAGCCTTATCCTAGCTTTTTTTCAACTCAAAAAAAGGGCACAGTAACATGACTGAATTCGATCAACTCCAGTTTTTAAGACCTTTTTGGCTGCTCGGTTTGCTCCCTGTAATGATCTTAATATGGATGGCATGGCAACTCAAGCACCAGCAAGGCGCATGGCATAAAGTCATTGCCCCCCAGTTTAGAGAGCTTCTTTTAGGGGAGACCACTGTTCAACCATTAAGCCTTACTAACCGATATGGGCTAGTTGGCCTAGGTGCCATGTGGCTCATCATGGTCGTCGCACTTGCAGGGCCCTCTATAAAGTCCGTGGATATGCCTGCTGAAAAGCCGCGCCAAGGAACAGTTATCCTGCTTGACCTATCCCTCTCGATGCTGGCAGATGATATTCCTCCAAACAGACTCAGTCGCCTTAAATTCACAATCAACGACCTGCTCACACAACACCCGGAAATGTCCGTCGGCTTAGTGGGGTATGCGCAAACAGCACACACCATCACCCCTATTTCAGAGGATAACCAAACCCTACTGGAAATACTGCCAAGCCTAAACCCTGTGATTATGCCTGCGTATGGATCTAACCCTTTAGCAGGCTTTAAACAAGCAAACACTTTACTGGAGGGTGCACATATTCATAAAGGCCATATTATATGGATGACAGATGACCTTGAACCTGATCAAGTGCCCCCCCTAAAACAGTGGATTAAAGATCATGAAATTACCGTCAGTATTCTCACGATAGGCACTCAAGCCGGTGGCGCAGTACACATCCCTAACTACGGGCTGCTTAAAGACGATAATGGACAAATCGTACTACCAACTTTAGTAATGGGCACCTTTAAGCCCATCAGCCTGTTACCGAATGTAACATTGAGCCATTTTGAATTGGCTAAAGACCCCCTGTCCGCCCTATTACCTCCTGAGGTAATCGCGCCTAAAAAGGAAGAATCAAGCGCGGACTCAAGTCCTAAAATTGGCCACCCTCTTGATGAAGGCGCATGGCTGGTTCTTTTGTTACTGCCCTTTTTACCGTTGTTGTATCGTAAAGGTTGGATTATAGCCATCACAGCTTTAAGTCCACTACCTTTAGTGGCCATACTGAGCATTGGGGGGTTAGCAGCAGTCCTCAATCCTAGTGGTGCTTATGCTCAAGAGCTTATCCAATCACATGCTGAAACAGAGAATCCCTCAAACTCTCAACTTCCGAGTTTGACTGAAGTGTTTCAATCAATGAATCAACAAGGCTACCACGCTTGGGAAAAAGGAAATTACCAAACCGCACTAGATCTCTTTGAAGACACCCAGTGGCGTGCCAGTACAGAGTATCGACTGGGGCACTATGACAAATCGGCATTACTCTTTGCACAAGATAAAAGTGCAAAAGGTCACTACAACCGAGGCAATGCTCTTGCAAAATCAGGTCAATTTGAAGCCGCTAAAAAAGCCTATGAATCGGCCCTCAAACTGCCCGATACTGATTTATTACAAGCCTCAATTAACAGCAACCTTGAACTCATGAAACAGCTAATTAAAGCACAACAACAGGCACAGAAAGAGGCACCAAACACTTCATCCAAAACACCCCCAAAGGTGGATAATAAGGACGAGACAACTTCAAAGAAAACTCAAAATAAGCCTGAAAAAAATCAGTCTTCAGATCAGACTAATTCAAAACAGGATCAATCACCCGAAGCAACCCCCTCTCAATCACCTTCAAAGCCAGAGAACTCTAACCAGAATGGTGCTCCTTTAAATGAACATGAACCTCACAACGAGTCCAAACCCGACGCCACTAAACAGGATATCACTGGGGAAAAATCGCAGCAAACCCATAACAACACAGCGCAAATAGACAGCGAACAATTAAGTGATATCGACCAAGAAGTGGATAAAAAGTCTTCACGTGAAACAGAATTAGCAGATTCCAAGATTGACCCCAATCAGGCTTCAACACAAAAAATATCACAAAATACTGCAGACAAAACAGCTGAATCATTAACCCCTGAAGCACTCGAAGAACAGCAGGCTACACAAAATTGGTTACAACAGATTCCTGATCAGCCGGGATTATTCTTAAAACGTAAATTTGAGTACCAATTTGAACAGCAACCACAGACCGCCCCCCCAGGGCACAAACAGTGGTAATTAAGACCATATTGAATAGCAGAACCAGCTTATCCATCCGATTGATAACCAGAAATATCGAGTTTAACATGCATAATTTACACCTCTCCGTCCCTTATATAAACCAACTGATTAAGTCCGTTATCGCGGCGATTCTGCTACTAACCTCCATGAGTGTCTTTGCAGATAAAATAATGGTCTCCACCGACAGGCAAACCATTGAAATGGGCGATATCATCGAACTCACCATTAAAACTGACTTTCAAACCTATGGGAAACAGCCTGATTTTGAGGCATTAAAAGCGTCCTTTGAGCTGCTCGGAAAACAACAAAGTAATCAGATACAACTGATCAATGGAGACTTTAGCTCAACCACTCAATGGAAAATCACACTGCTAGCAAAACAACCGGGGCAATATACCATTCCCTCTTTTAAAATCGGTAAGGCACAAAGCTCCCCTCTGACATTAACAGTCTCCCCTGCTCATCCCAAATCTGACAATCAGTTTGGCAACTACACCCTCACCTCAGAGGTCAATCGACAGGCGGCTTATGTGCAAGAAGAGGTTATTTATACCTTAAGACTCTACTTTTTAGGCAGTCTATCGGGCAATATACGTCCACCTATATTTGAAGAAGCCCTCTCTATCACGCTCAAAGAGCAATCTATTTACGGCAAAGAAATCCAAGGAAAACCCTATACCGTGTATGAGTGGTTATATGCCTTTTACCCTCAAAAAAGTGGATCATTAACCATCTCAGGGCCCCTCTTTACAGGCATACAGCATTATAGAAATCACCAGAAAAGAGTGCAAGAAATTGCGCCTGCTCAAGAGGTTAAAGTATTACCTGTCCCCGATGCCTTTACCCAAATTACAACAACCTCTTGGCTGCCTGCTCGCACGCTTACACTGACCGAAGCGTGGGAGCAACAACCCACATCAAACACTTTATATAGAGTAGGCGATAGCCTAACAAGAACCTTAACCTTAACCGTAAAGGGCTTATTGAGCAGTCAGCTTCCAAGCTTTACCCCCCTGTCAAGCACCGGTGATATTAAAGTCTATTCCGATAAAGCCGTCACACGCCAAACACCGATTGAAAATGGCGTACAAAGCACACTCACACAAAAACAGGTTATTATTCTGAATAAATCCGGAGAAGTCACCTTACCAGCACAAACCATAACATGGTGGAATACACTCACCGACACGCTGGAAGAGACTCACCTTCCTGCACACACATTTAAAGTCACGGCGGCTGCAAAACCAACCACAGCCCAGTCTCCGTCTGAAACAAACAGTAACTCAACACTCAGCGCCACAGAGCCTGAGTTCAGTAATTCAGTTGATTCTAGCGACAGCCAGAAACCAGATGTTTCACGTGAAACATCTGGTTTCTGGAAATGGGTGAGTCTCACTCTCGTTATTCTATTGTTTATCACGGTCTTTATCTTTATCCGTGCCCGCCAAAAATACCTTTCCACAGCACATATAATCAAGCATTCATCTCATAATAAAATGACAGAAAGCAACCTATCTTTCCCTGTGATAGGCACGGATATTATTACCTCGCTATGCGATCAAGTTAAAAAAAATCAAACTCTATCAAATCAACAGCTCTACCAAAGCCTTCGTACCGTTCTAAAAGAACAATACCAAATACGTTCCTTAGATCAGCTCAAGTTCCCCCCCCTCAGGCAAGCTATCGATGCGATTGAAACGGTACTCTTTAGCCAAACGAAACCAAATGAACAAGTTCAAGTAGAGGTATGTACTGCATTTAATCTCTTTGTCGCGCAGAAAAAAACGATTCAAAAGATGAATAAACCCCATGAATCCTCCTCTCAAAAACTAACCGCCCTATACCCAAAAAAATAATGGTCAAAAAAAAAGCACTCGAGTGAGTGCTTTTTTCTGTATTCAGCGAAGGCTTAAATCTAACCAAAATGCCTTTCGGCAATTTTTTGAACCTCTGGGTAATTGGTTTTACCTGTTCCTAAAACAGGGACTTTCTCAACAAGGATAACGGTTTTTGGAATCATTAACTCGCTAACCTGTTTTGCTCTAGCCGCATCAATAACTGTTTTTCGGCTCAAAACACTGTCGTCTGTCACTAAGACCAACTGTTCACCCTTTCGCTCATCCGGAACAGAAACAACCACGTGATGACCTTCTGGACTCGCCTCATTAATATAAGTCTCCACCGCTGTCAGCGAAACCATCTCTCCCCCTATTTTAGCAAATCGTTTCGCACGCCCTTTAATCCAAACAAAGCCATCCGTATCAACCTGAACAATATCGCCTGTATCATGCCAACCCGCCACGGTGGGTTTTAAAATACCGGGTTCATCAGGCATTAAGTATCCCATCATAATGTTAGGCCCTTTGACGAATAGACGGCCCGCTCCTTGAATACCCGGCACATCCTCTAAACGATACTCAATTCCGGGCACAAACTGACCCACTGAACCATGCTTGTAAGCTGTTGGAATATTCACTGCCAGTACTGGAGACGTTTCTGTTACTCCATAACCTTCGTAAATAGGCTGGTGAAACTTGTCTGCGTACAAACTTCGGGTTTCTGGACGCAGTCGCTCTGCACCTGCAACCATTGTTTCAACACTGTAAAAATCAAAGGAATCTGCTTTACGTGCATACCCACTAAAAAAAGTATCTGTTCCAAAAATAAGACATGAATTCGTCTGGTAAACCCTCTCTGGTACCACCGCATAATGAACAGGAGAAGGATACATAAATACTTTTGCCCCTTTAATAATAGGCCAGAGCATCCCGGCAGTTAAGCCAAAACAGTGAAAGGTGGGTAAGGCATTAAAAATCTGCTTACCCGGCAAAAGTGACAACATAGCGTGAATTTGCTCAATGTTTGAGATGACATTTTCATGTGAGAGCAAAACCCCTTTAGGCACGCCCTCTGATCCCGAAGTAAACAAAACAACAGCCTCATCCTTTGACCGTTTAGAAAAACCCGCTAAGGATTTACTCCGGGTTAGCAGGCCTGAAACTTTTTGAAAAGTGCCTATTTGAGCCTTAATATCTTCTAAAAAAATAAAGCAAACCTTCCCTTCTAATGCCGTAAGTAAGGGCTGTAAATCAAAGGCTTCAACAAATTTCTTTGAGGTAATAATGGTGTTCAATTCAGCCGTTTCACATGCGGATCTAATTGAAGCAATGCCCGCTGTGAAATTAATCATCGCAGGCACATACCCATAAGCTTGCAGGGCAAAAAAGCTAGCAGCCATACCCGATACATTCGGTAACATCAGACCAACACGATGCTCATCACCGAGTACTTTACTTAACTGCTTACCTAAAATAACCGACGCTAAGGTCAATTTCTTTAAACTCATCGTTTGATTATTAATGTCTTCAACGCAGGGGGATGAGGCATCGTAATTTGCTTTAGCATCTACTAATGCAGCAAAAAGAGAGTGCTGCTTTACTGATCCATAAAAACTCCCATCTCTTAATAGCTTAAATATCTGCTGATTTAAAAATTGGTGTTTAGCATGGCCTTTTAATCCTTCAGCAGGCTGAATGGCAACAGCTGGTTGCAAGGTTAGGGTTATTTTAGGAAACCATAATTGCTTCATAAAAGCGAACTTTGTCCCATCCAAGTAAGAAAACTTACTATAAACAGCGCCTCCAATATGCACCGGTAGCACAAGAGCTCCTGTATTTTGAGCCACCATTGCCGTGCCCTCATACACCTTCATAAGACTACCTGTGGTAGTTATTCTCCCCTCTGGAAAGATCATGCACTGATGCCCTTTCTTGAGTTCTGAGATCATGTGTTTAGCAGCATATGGGCTGTGAAGGTCCACTTTAAAAAAATGAGTCATGCTCAAAATAAATCGTTCGTACCTTTTATGTGTATGTGAAGCATCCACCATGAAAGTGGTTTCACCAGGTATAAATAAGTCAATCAACGGGCCATCCAGCGTAGAGACATGGTTGGCAATAATCAGCAACGGTTGTTGCGTTTGATCAACAGCGTGGTAGTGGGATAACCCCTTCACCTCGACCCTATAAAATAGCTTAAATACCTGCTTAATCATCCCTTTGAATAGCCACTTCATGACATCACTCTCCTAAACGTTGGTGCTCGTTGATTGCTTAAAAAGTCAGAACTCAGCGGTTATATTGACGCTGTTCTAGTATGAATTTTGATATAGACCTGCTTTAAAGCCGGCCTGTTTAATGGATTAAAAAGACTTAAACAGAGATGCCACTGTGGCGCAATAACGCTTCAATTTTTGGCTCACGCCCTCTAAAGGCTTTAAATAGCAGCATCGGATTTACTGAACCCCCTGCTGCTAAAATGGTGTTTTTAAAATGCCGCCCTGTCTCAGGGTTTAATATTCCGGTCTCTTCAAACAAGCTAAAGGCATCCGCTGAGAGCACTTCTGCCCACTTATAACTAAAGTAGCCTGCGGCATAGCCCCCTGAAAAAATATGGGTAAAACTATGCAGCGCTCGATGATACTCAGGAGGTGTAATCACAGAAACTTCTGAACGAATTCGCTTGGCTAAATCAGCAATCGGCTCAATCGATTCTGGTTGATAAAAGGCGTGCATTTCAAAATCAATCAACGCAAATTCAATTTGGCGAAGCATCATCATCGCAGACTGAAACCCTCGGCTGCGCTTGAGTGAATCAAACAGTGTGTTAGGCAGTGCTTCGCCCGTATCTACATGGCTAGAAATTAAATCTAACCCCTCTCTTGTCCAACAAAAATTTTCCATAAA
>JAADDM010000059.1 GCA_013153955.1 Gammaproteobacteria bacterium
TGCTCTAACTGAAAAGTCATGCCTATGATATCTTTTCGCTGTATTTTGGGCTTACCGATTAAAGAGAAGCCATTCGATTGCTTTCGAAAGGTGAGTAAATCAATTTTTGATTTTAGGAGCTTTTGCTCAAGTTCTTGCTCATTCGCTGCAGGAAGGACTCCATTGACACGCTTCCCAAATTTGTTTACGCCTGTATATTGATAATTTTCCATTCAGATACCTACTAAACAAGCTCTGTTAAATTGACAATTCGACTGATTTCTTCAAGCGTAGTCTGCCCCTGCCTAACCCATCTAAGACCACTTTGCGCCATCGTAGAAAATCCATTTTCTTTCGCTTTTTCTAACAAGGCATGTTGAGAGGCCCCTTCAAGCAATAGCTCGTCCATCTCCGTGGTAAACCGCAGGGTTTCCAGTACAGCAAGTCGGCCTTTATAGCCGACATCACTACATTTATCACAACCTTTGGCACGGTATAATGTCGCATCTTCCTCTGAGGGGATAGATAAAAGTTGTTGTTCAAACTCTTCAGGCTGGTAAGGTTCTTTGCAATGTTCACACAATTTTCTAGCCAATCTCTGAGCAATGATCCCAATAATATTACCGGACATAATAGAACGAGATACACCAATATCTAATAATCGAGGAATCGCACCAATCGCAGAGTTGGTGTGCAATGTTGCAAACACTTGGTGACCCGTCATCGCTGCACGGATAGACATCTCAGCAGTCTCTCCATCACGAATTTCCCCAATCAATATGATATCTGGATCTTGACGCATAAGTGATCTGATACCCGCACCAAAAGTCATTCCAATTTCTTCATTGATTGCTGTTTGTCTAATCATAGACATTGGATATTCAACGGGGTCTTCAAGCGTCATAATATTCACGCCGACATGGTTTAGCTCACCAAGAATAGAGTATAGCGTTGTTGTTTTACCTGAGCCCGTTGGTCCGGTTACGAGAAGTATCCCTGTTGGACGGCTCATCATAAGTTTTAATTCATCATATGAATCTTTATCCAACCCTAGGTCATCCAAAGGAACAATCCCTTTTTCTCTATCCAGAATACGCAGCACAAAGTTTTCACCGTGAGTACCCGGCAGAGATGAAACACGGAAGTCAATGCGTCGACCGTGCACAATCAGAGACATTCGGCCGTCTTGTGGTAACCTCTGCTCCGTTAAATCCAAGTCAGAAATAACTTTGAGCCTCACTACCAGTCCTGACCAATACATTTTGTGAAGCAGACGAATTTCTTGTAAAACCCCGTCAATACGGTAGCGAATACGGATGTAATCCTCTTCTGGTTCAAAATGAATATCAGAAGCGTTGCGCTTCACTGCATCAGTCAGAAGGTTATCTACCAAACGAACCATCGGCTGAGAGTATTCATTCTCAGAGGAAAAATTAGCAGGGTCAACTTTACCCGTTTCAAGCTCTTTTAAAATCCCTTCTATAGAAAGTTCATACCCATAATAGCTGTCAATGGCTGTTTGAATCTCAGATTCAACGACTAATACCGGCATGACCACAATTTGGGGGTTTTGTAGATGACGTTTCAGTTTATCGATAACAAGGATGTCGCCAGGGTTTGCCATAGCCACCTTTAAAAGGTTATCTTTAAGGCTGATAGGCATCATTAAGTAGTTGTGTGCGAAGGTTTCCGATACCAGTGATATTGCATTTTGGTCCGGCACAACCTCTTTTAAACTCATTGAGGAGTACCCAACGTAGGAACCAACCATCTCTCTTACAGTTTCAACTGAAACAAACCCTAGGGTGACAAGAATTTCACCCAATTTATGGCCGGTACGTTTGTGTTCGGTTAGAGCAATACTTAGCTGATCATCTGTAACATATCCTTCCTTAACAAGACGTTCACCTAGTCTAATAGGGGTGCTCATTGAGAAGCCTTTGTTAAGAACTGTTGAATAGAAACCAGTCTATTTTTAATTTGAGCGGCATTAAAATGTGCATTACTCGCCCCGCTGTTCGCAAGGGCTTTGGTATAGAATTGCGAAGCGGCTTTATATTCTCCCAACTGGTCCAAGCTAATCGCCAGATTAACCATATAATCGGGGTTTGTCACCTCCATAGAATACGCATTAAAAAAGGCCTCCTGCGCACTTAGCCAATCTTGCTCCGAAGCATAAATATTACCTAGGCCATACTGAAGCGTTGCGGATGCTGGATAAATTTTGCTCATTTCAATCAACGATCGCTTCCATTCAGAGTTAAGTTCAACACTGGCCGAAAGATTAACAATTCCCTCATAGGCATCTAGATTATCAGGCTGAACCTCAAGGGCAGAGTGATAATAATTCATCGCAGCTTCTTGATCATCTAAATTGGCTGCAACCGCTGCCAGTCCTAATAATGCAGTGATGCTTTTTGGATCAAGATTCAACACATTTTCAAAATAAGCTGCTGCACTCTGAAAGTGCCCTAGCTCATACGCCTGATACGCCTGAGTCAGGTATTGATCCTTTTGATTAACCTGAATCTGAACCGTACTCCTCCCTGCCTTCTTGTTATTCGCATGCACATCACTAACGGGCTCTCTCTTACGCTTTGGGACTGAGGCAGGTAGTTTTCGAATATTTACAGGCGTGACTACAGCCGCATTATCTCCTGAACCAGCCACCTTCGACTGACCATCTAAAACAGCGCTGTCTCGATTGACCTGCTGTAATACTTGGGCCAATGGGGCCTTTATTTCAGGCTGTTTTAGAGCCTGTGCCTCTAAAGTATTTACGTTTTTAATCACGTTGTGTTCACTAGCAGTTATCGTTTGACCGGTAACAGGGGCTTTTACTGAGTGAGAAATAGGTCTTATTTTGGCAAGCTCATACTTCCGCATACTATTTTCAAGGGCTTGGTTTTGTTCTTGATAATACATTAAGCCATAAAGCCCTATGCCGAAAAACAACAAAATAACGATTAAAACAATCAATACATAGGGAGTTGAGCGTTTTTTAACATTCACACTGTCTTCAGACAGTGCACCGGAGATAAGAATCGGGTTCTGTTCGCTTGCGACCAATGGACGATTTGAAGAAGGTGTGACACCCGAATACCCTGGTAAAGCATCCATCCCCCAATCAAAACTGCTCTTCTCCTCAGCAGTCACTTCAGGTGGGATCATTGAGGTTTCTAGAACAGGAGGCTTGCCTAGATCGAGTGCATCTGAAGAAAATTCATCTGTAACGGGGAGTTCATTAGGGGCAGAAGTAAGAGAGTCCATTGCAGCACCTAATGCGCCGAACTGGGAGTATTCAGTTTTTTCAGTCTCACTATCAGAGAGCACCTTAAGCTCAAGAGTAGGGTCATCGGTAGAATTTTCTATCGTTAGTCCTGCCGTACTCGCAAGAAAACGATCAGGTGTCTCTGCCTGTGTTTCAGAAACCAAAGATAAGCTACTCTCTTCTGACCCTGAAAGCTCTTGCGTACCTGATTGACTATTCAAACTATCGGAGTCAGAAATAACGGCATCATCAAGAGCCTTCTTTTTCTCTTCAGCGGCCTTTTTTAAAGCTTCTAATAAAACACTCACGATACTCTACTTCTTTAAGGGCTAACTGATCTAAGAAAACGACCAACCGGACGTAAATCTCCATGATCAATATCAGGGTTTTTAATAATCGTTGGTCTAATAAATATGACCAATTCTGTTTTAACGGTCCTATCATCGCGCTGTGAAAACAAATCACCTACGGCAGGTATATCCGATAGCCAAGGTAATCCTTTCCTATTTTGGAAATTCTGATCTTGAATCAGCCCCCCTAAAATAGCCGTTTGTTTATCACGTAGCCGTAAAACAGAAGACATTTCCTTCTCTTGTACGATAGGAATAGGACTCTCTACATTTGCCTTAGCCAGTTCAGGGTTTGGATCATTACGGTACTCTTCGACCTTTGATATCGTCGGCCTAACATTGAGTGTTATCGTATCATCCTCTCCCACAAAAGGCGTGATACTCATAGTAAAACCAATAGGAACAGTATGCACCTCCGTACTGTAAGAGGTAATTGACGGACTGGTATTGGTGGCTGCCGTCGTATTCACATCGACCGTAAAATACACTTGATTTTCAACAACTTTGATCAATGCTGTTTGGTTATTAATCGCCATTATTTTGGGGCTGGACAATACCTTTGTATCACCAAAAGTCTGTAAAAAAGCAACATTTTGCAGAACATTGGTATTTGCAGTCAGGCTGGTTAGGCCGCTTTCAGAGGTAAAAGAGAGTGAGCCAAAATTACTCCAATCAATTCCAGCCCTGTATTCATCACTTAACCTTACTTCGACAATAGTGGCTTCAATCAAGACCTGATTTTGAGCGCGTTTACTAACTTGATCAATGTAGCGTTTAATTGCTTTATGCTTTTTATCAGTCGTATAAACCGAGATAACACCCACTTCTGGATTGATAATAGCAACTTGAGATTTTGAACTCCCGCTGCCTCTGGTAGAAGCTTTTGAGCCCTGCTTCCCCCCCTGCAGGGAAACCGTTTTACTTTCCATCGGGTCTAGTACCGCAAGCACTTCAATATTCTCTTTTAATCGACTCCAGAAATCATGTTCGGAGGTTACTTTTATTTGAGTTGAACTTCCAGATTTTGAGCCACCACTTTTAGTGTTACCACCACTTTTGCCGCTTGAATTTGAACTCACACTCATTTTCATATCAATCGAGTCCGTCGTTGTTTTGCTAATGTTAACGTAATCGACTTGATAGTTACGCCATTCAGGATAATCAGGCTTGATAACGACTGTATTGCCATTAATTTTAAACATTAAACCAGACTGCTCAGAGATACGCTCAAGAATTCTATTCAAAGGCTGATTCAGTGCATTAATTGTCACATTCCCTGTTATCCCTTCATACAAATCAATTTGCTTACCAGCATCACGGGCGACTTGGTACAACAGCTCTGCTACGGGAACGTTCACGGCGGTTATGCTATACAAAGAGGATGGCTTCGCTTTAAACTTAGGTAAAGTTACTCTACGCTTGTGAATAATCGAAGGAATAGGCTCTGCTGCACTAACTGCATTTTTCACATGAACTTTAGGTAAAATATGCCCATCTGCTCGTAAGTTCTCCGCGACGGGAGGCGCAAAAAGATCCCTTTTAACAGAAGATTCTTGGCAACCTTGCAATAAAAATAGGGAGGTCAGCAGAGAACTAACTGCAAAAAAAAGAGTATTTTTTTTAGGACTTAACATTGAAAATTCCATGTTCATTTAGTTTAGCATTTGTTAATTCAAGTTTTTTCTTCAACTCTTTTACGGTTGTAACATAAGGCTTTGAAGCTCTAATTTTTGCCGGTAACTTATCGATTAAAGCCACAAGTTCAGAAAAACTATTCGACGACTCATAAAACACCTTAATCCGAAAACGTTGAATCTTAGGGTTAAAGTCTATCAGAAGATGTAGTGTATCAGTAGGTATTTCATACTGTTCATAAAATGCTAATGTTTGTTCAAAGCTATCTATATGGCGAGTAGATAGCTGAATAACGTATTTTTGATTTTCTAAGCCCTCAAGCCAACGAATTCCCTGTCTGTGATAAGCCTCTAATGTAATCAACTCCGGCTCACTCGACTCAATTTTTGGCGGCGTTTCAAATGATTCATGAGCGACTACCGGATGATCATCAGCACTTTGCTGCATTTGATCTAACATAGAGACATTAGGGTTTGATTTTGGGGATATCCCTAACTTATCCTCAGTATTTACAGAGTTTTTTTGTGATGAAACAAGTGCTTGAACGGACTCTGAATGGACTGATAACGCACTGTTACCCCCTGATAATGCGCGTTCTGAAAACGAATCGTCTTGATTTATTTTAGTGTTATTGAACACAAAATAACTCAGAATACCAATCACTAATAATAGAAGTATTAGCAGTACCCCTCCCCAGAAACTAAGGTGATAAACCGAAGGCTGCTCACCTTCGATTTCCGGCAACATGTTAATATGTTTTTTTGTGATAAAAATATCGCCTGAACCATAGACAGACATCAATAGCTTATCCCCAATAATATTAATAGTGCGGGGCAAGCCTTTTGAAAGCTTATGAATTAATTTAGAAACTTTACTATCAAAAACATCTAAGCCCTCATACGCTGACTTTCTCATTCGGTAATTAAGGTAGGCCTTTACCTCCTCCACAGAGAGCGGAGGTACATGAATACTATACGATATACGGCTCTTTAACTGTCTTATTTGGGGATTTTCCAGCGCCACATCAAGCTCAGGCTGACCAAATAAAACAATCTGCAAAAGCTTATCTTCAGATGTCTCTATATTACTAAGTAGTCGTAATTCCTCAAGGGAGTCAAGCGTCATTGATTGCGCCTCATCCACCAACATAACCACATTTTTACCTGTCGCATGAAGTCGTACCAACTCTTGCTTGAGCTTATTAATCAATGTAAACTTCTGCATATCTTCAGTGACATTTAACGCAAGCTCACTGCAGATATAAAGAATCATATCTTTTGCTGACAAATTTGGTGAATTAATGTAAATGATCGAGAAGTCATCCGAAAGGGTATCGGCGAGCAGGCGCAACAACATTGTCTTACCACAACCGACTTCACCCGTTACCTTAATAATTCCATCGCCACGCGACACAGTATAAACAAGCGCCTCAAGGATCTCTTGCCTTGAACCGTTTCTATAAAAAACGCCGACATCAGGAGTTGTTTTAAATGGCAAACCGTTTAGCCCGAAAAATTTACGATACATATTAATTCACAGTAAGTAAAAGAGTCCATTCTACAGAACATTTAAGCATCCTGATACCCATAAATACGCGAAAACCTATACTTTCCTCCAGACAAAAAAAAACCCGCTACGCATCAAGTGCATAACGGGTTTTTAGAATATAAGCTTGGCAATGACCTACTCTCACATGGGACCTCC
>JAADDM010000041.1 GCA_013153955.1 Gammaproteobacteria bacterium
GGGGACTGTTGTAAATAAGCCTGTGAATTTAGTCGAGAATGACCGTTCGACAAGATCAAGGCAGGATAAGTGAGCATAGCGTGCTATGTGAACGTTACTAACGAAGAGATTGCGTACGAGCAACTCGACTAAATCACAGACGAAAAAAAAAGGGCCGTGAGGCCCTTTATATGAGGATAACGTTTAAGCCATCCCAGTCTTATTCAGACGATCTCTTAGTTTAGTAAGAGATTGAATTTGAGCAACGGCTTCGGCAAGTTCAACTTGCGCTTTTGCAATATCTGTATCAGATTTTGCATTATCCATTGCTTCTTCAGCACGTTGCTTTGCAGCCGTTGCTTTAGCTTCATCAATATCGCCCGCTCTAATTGCCGTATCCGCAAGGATAGTGACAACGCTCGGTTGAATTTCGATGATGCCGCCGCTGATGTAGAAGTGATCTTCTTCATCGCCGCTAACAACACGTACTGTGCCAGGCTTTAGTTGGCTCAAAAACTGGGTATGGTGAGGAAGGATACCAACCTCACCATCGGCAGCCTGTGCAAAAAGCATCTCTGCTTTACCAGAAAAGATTTCTCCTTCTGCACTAACAATATCTACTTGCATTGAGACTGCCATGATCCATTAATCCTTATATTTCTTAGCTTTTTCGATAACTTCATCGATGTCACCAGCATACATAAATGCTTGCTCAGCTACATCATCAAGTTCACCAGAGATAATCATCTTAAAGCCACGAATAGTCTCTTTAAGTGGGACATAACGTCCATCTTCACCAGTGAATACTTTCGCTACGAAATATGGCTGAGAGAAGAAACGTTGCATCTTACGAGCACGTGCTACTAAAGAGCGATCTTCTTCTGACAATTCATCCATACCTAAGATAGCGATGATATCTTTAAGTTCTTTATAACGCTGAAGCGTCTGCTGTACACCACGTGCAACATCATAGTGCTCTTGACCAACAACTAGTGGATCAAGCTGACGTGAAGTTGAATCCAGTGGATCGATCGCAGGATAAATACCTGTTTCAGCAATCGCACGGTTCAATACAACCGTTGCATCTAAGTGAGCAAATGTAGTCGCTGGCGCTGGATCTGTTAAATCATCCGCTGGTACGTATACCGCTTGGATAGATGTGATTGATCCTGTTTTAGTAGACGTAATACGCTCCTGAACCTGACCCATTTCCTGAGTCAAAGTAGGCTGGTAACCTACCGCAGAAGGTAATCGACCTAACAGTGCAGATACTTCCGTACCAGCAAGTGTATAACGGTAGATGTTATCTACGAAGAAAAGGATATCACGACCTTCGTCACGGAAGTACTCAGCCATTGTTAAACCAGTCAAGGCAACACGTAAACGGTTTCCTGGAGGCTCGTTCATCTGACCGTAAACTAGAGCAACTTTATCAAGTACTCCAGATTCTTCCATTTCATAATAGAAATCGTTACCTTCACGAGTACGCTCACCTACACCAGCAAATACTGAGTAACCTTCATGTTCCATCGCGATGTTACGAATAAGTTCCATCATGTTTACTGTTTTACCAACACCAGCACCACCGAATAATCCAACCTTACCACCTTTAGCGAATGGGCAGATTAAATCGATGACTTTAACACCAGTTTCTAGTAATTCATTCGAAGCAGCTAGCTCATCAAAAGCAGGAGCTGCACGGTGAATTTCGCTCATAGCTTCAGCATCTACAGTACCCGCATTATCAATTGGGTTACCAAGAACGTCGAAGATACGACCTAGCGTTGCTTTACCAACTGGTACTTTAATAGGAGAACCAGTATTTGTAACAGTCATGCTACGCTTTAACCCATCAGATGAACCCATTGCGATTGTACGCACTTTGTTATCACCGATTTGCTGTTGCACTTCTAGAGTTAAATCAACTCCGTCAACAGTTAACGCATCATAAATGTTTGGTAAATCAGCACCTTTAAACTCGACGTCGATTACCGCGCCGATAATTTGTACTATTTGTCCACTCATAATCTTTAACCTTTTATTGAAACTTTCAAACTTTATACAGCTGCTGAACCAGCAACAATTTCTGAAATTTCAGCAGTGATCGCAGCTTGACGTGCCTTGTTATAAGACAGCTTCAATTCATTGATCATATCACCAGCATTGTCTGTCGCAGACTTCATCGCTACCATACGAGCACCTTGCTCACATGAAGCGTTTTCTACAACAGCACCAAATACGGTGGCTTCAATATAACGACGCATTAATAAGTTTAATGCAGTAGGCGCGTCAGGTTCATATAAATAATCCCAGCGACCATCGCTTGTATTTTCTTCAGCCTGCAAAGGCACTAGTTTCTGTACAGTTGGCTTTTGAGTCATTGTATTCACGAATTCGTTAGACGCTAAATACACTTCATCAATACCACCCTCATCAAACTTGTCTAGGACAACTTTAATGGTACCTACTAGGTCCTCAATGTGCGGGGTATCCCCTAAGTCAGAAACAGTCGCAATGATATTTCCACCGAATGAACGGAAGAAAGTCTGTGCTTTGTTACCGACTAAGGCAAGTTCAACCTCAACACCTTGCTCTTTCCAAGCCTTAAGCTTAGGCAGAATTGCACGGAATAAGTTTGAGTTTAAACCACCACAAAGTCCTCGATCAGAAGAGATCACCATTAGACCAACACGTTTAACACTGTCGCGTTCTTGAGTATAAGGATGCTTATACTCAGGATGTGCGCCAGCTACGTGGCCAATAACTCTCTTAACTTTCTCGACATATGGTTTTGTCGCTTCCATGCGGGCCGTAGCCTTTCGCATTTTAGACGCCGCAACCATTTCCATGGCTTTAGTGATTTTTTTGGTATTTGTTACGGAACCAATTTTGGCTCGTATTTCTTTACTACCGCCTGCCATGGCCTACTCCTTGATTAGTAAACGCCGTTAGCCTTGAACGCTTCAACACATGCTTTAACAGCAGCGATGATATCAGCGTTCCAGTCACCCTTCTCATTGATTTGGGCAGCTAAATCAGCATTTGCAGAATTCATGTGAGCATGTAGTCCAGCTTCAAAGTCTAATAACTTCTCTACTTCTACATCATCTAAGTATCCTTCGTTCGCTGAATACAAAGAGATAGCCATCTCTGCGATCGTTAGCGGAGAGTATTGCTTCTGCTTCATCAATTCAGTTACGCGCTTACCACGCTCTAACTGTGCCTTAGTTGCAGAATCAAGATCCGATGCAAACTGAGCAAATGCCGCTAATTCACGGTACTGTGCTAAGTCTAGACGGATGCTTCCACCTAATTTCTTGATCGCTTTAGTTTGAGCAGCACCACCAACACGTGATACAGATAAACCAGCGTTTACAGCAGGACGGATACCCTGAGAGAACAAACCTGTCTCTAGGAAAATCTGGCCATCTGTAATCGAAATTACGTTAGTAGGTACGAATGCAGATACATCGCCCGCTTGAGTTTCGATAATTGGTAGCGCAGTTAAAGAACCTGTCTTACCTTTTACTTCACCATTTGTGAACTTCTCAACATAGTCAGCAGATACACGAGCTGCACGCTCAAGTAAACGTGAATGAAGATAGAAGATATCACCAGGGAATGCTTCACGACCTGGTGGACGACGAAGTAGTAAAGAGATCTGACGGTATGACTGAGCTTGCTTTGTTAAATCATCATAGATGATTAACGCGTCTTCACCACGGTCACGGTAGTATTCACCCATCGCACAACCAGCGAAAGCCGCTAGGTACTGTAGAGCTGCCGGATCAGAAGCGTTTGCTGCAACGATAACAGTGTTATCCATTGCGCCGTACTCTTCTAATTTACGCGCTACGTTTGCAACTGTTGAAGCTTTCTGCCCCATTGCAACGTAAATACATTTAACACCAGTATTCTTTTGAGAAATAATTGCATCTATAGCGATAGCTGTCTTACCAGTCTGGCGATCACCAATGATTAACTCACGCTGGCCACGGCCAACTGGAATCATTGAATCGATAGACTTGATACCAGTCATCATTGGCTCGTCAACTGATTGACGATCGATAACACCAGGAGCGATACGCTCGATAGGTGAAGTCAATTTAGTCTCAATAGGACCTTTACCATCGACTGGACGACCTAAACCGTCAACAACACGACCGTTTAGTTCTGGTCCAACTGGTACTTCTAATATGCGACCTGTACAAGTGACTTTGTCACCTTCAGAAATATGCTCATATGCACCTAGTACAACACACCCTACAGAGTCAGACTCTAGGTTTAGTGCCATACCAAATGTGTTCTCATCGAACTGAACCATTTCACCGTACATTACGTCTGAAACACCGTGAATTAGAGCGATACCGTCAGCGATGCTAACGACAGTCCCTTCACTTCCAGACTCAGCAGCACCGTCAAATCCGCTAATGCGGTCTTTGATTAGGTTGCTGATTTCAGAGGCATTCAATTTCATGTTTGTTCCTCTCCATTATTGGGCGATTGCTGCGCCAAGTTTGTTAAGTTGTGATTGTGCTGAACCATCAATAGCCCAGTCACCCACTTTAATCTTAATTCCGCCGACTAATGAAGCATCTTCTTCATAAGTAATTTCTACTTCGGCGTCAAACTTAGCATTTAAAGCAGCACTTAATTTTTTCTTCTGCTCAACCGTAGTCGTGCGTGCTGAGACAACAGTTGCTCTAACGCGATTTTCTGCTTCTGCTTTCAAAGTTTCGAAAACTTCAGAAACATCAGAAAGTGCAGCTAGTCGCTTGTTGTCAGCCATAGCAGTCAGAAGGTTTTTACCTTCTTCAGTCAGATTATCACCCATCACATCAGTGAACACAGTAACGACTTGGTCGGCTGTATAAGCTGGGTTACTAATCATTGCTGCCATTGCGTCATCTTGAGAGATGGTCGCAAGGTTAGCAAGTTGATCTGACCATGCTGCTAGGTTATCCGCTTTCATTGAAAGTGAAAAAACCGCTTCTGCGTAAGGTCTTGCAATTGTCATTAATTGTGCCATAGAGTTTTCCTTAGATTGATTTAATCAAGGTTTCAAGCATGTCGTTATGTGCTGCAGCGTCAACTTCTTTTCCAAGAATTTTCTCTGCACCAGATATTGCGATTGAAGCAACTTCTTTACGAAGACCTTCACGCGCACGACTTACTTCTTGCTCTATTTCTGCTTGGGCTGAAGCTTTAATACGGTCAGCTTCTTCAGTGGCTTTTACTTTCGCATCTTCTACGATTTCAGAACCACGCTTTTCAGCTTGACCTAGTATATTTTGAGCCTGAAGCTTAGCGTCTTTAAGCAAATCTTTTGCTTTCTGTTCAGCTAGTTCAAGTTCATGCTTACCTTTTTCTGCAGCAGAAAGTCCGTCAGCGATCTTCTTCTGACGGTCTTCCATTAGCTTAGAAAGGGGTGCCCACAGCACTTTGTTCACAAGCCAGATTAATAGCATAAATGCGATCATCTGAATGAGAAGCGTTGCGTTAATACTCACAGTGGTTACCTCGCCATTTCGTTAGTTAATTGATACTTTACAGTGCGGATGCGATTAAGCACCAAGCGCTGCAGTCATTGCACCAACGAATGGGTTAGCAAATAAGAACCACATTGCGAATGCTAGGATGATGAACGGGAAAGATTCCATCAGACCAGCGAAGATGAACATGTTAGTCATTAATGCTGGACGCATCTCTGGCTGACGTGCAATACCTTCAAGTGTTTTAGAACAGATAAGACCCCAACCAATAGCTGAACCCAGTCCAGCAGCAGCCAAAATTACACCTACACCAATAGCAGTTGCAGCGTAGATATCAGCAATCATAGTAGCAGTTACTTCCATCGATTTTCTCCAAAGTTTAAAGTTAAAAAAAAGTTAATAAAAAAGCTTTTTACCCAGTAGTGAAACAAAAGTAGGTGCG
Source organism: Gammaproteobacteria bacterium (assembly GCA_013153955.1). GTDB lineage: Bacteria > Pseudomonadota > Gammaproteobacteria > Thiomicrospirales > Thiomicrospiraceae > Thiomicrorhabdus. Next base: position 5,914 of record JAADDM010000041.1, read on the forward strand.
CTTAAACCCTTGTGGTGACTTAGATTGGTTACCCTTTCTAAGTCGCCTATTCTTTCTTAGTGCCCATCTAGTGAAGGTTAGTGACCTTCGTCATGCGCCATCCCTAGATATACAATGGTAAGTACCATAAAGATAAATGCCTGTAGTGTGATTACCAACAAGTGGAAAATCAACCAACCTAAATCAAGCACAATCTGTAATGGTGCCCAGAATAGAGCAGCGGCACCCACTGCTAATGTTCCACCGATCAAAGCGATCAATAGGAATACAAGTTCCCCTGCGAACATGTTACCGAACAGTCGCAAAGCAAGAGAAAGTGGTTTTGCAATTTCTTCGATGAATGTCATGACAACGTTCACGGGTACGAAGAACTTACCAAACGGGTGGAATAGGAACATCTTAGTGAAGCCCCAAACCCCTTTAATTTTAATATTATAGAACAGGATCAATGCAAATACTGTTACTGCCATACCTAACGTCGTGTTTAAATCTGTCGTTGGTACAATCTTTAAGTATGCGTGTGAATCACCCGTTACTAACTGATATAGGTATGGAATTAAATCAACCGGAATCAGATCCATAAAGTTCATTAACCATACCCAAAGGAAGATGGTTAATGCAAGCGGTGCGATAAGAGGATTGTGGCCTGGAAAGGCATCTCTTACGTTAGTCGCTACGAAGTCTAGAATAGACTCTACAAAGTTCTGAAACCCACCCGGCTCACCCGTTGATAACTGCTTACCTAAGCGTGCTGCAACTAATACAATCAATGCGCCTAGCATTAAACTGACGATAATCGTATCGACGTTCAATATCCAGAATTCACCAAGCGTATTACCCGAGGCAATCGCCTTATCCGCTTCTTCTGTCAACCCGAATTGGTTGTTAGTCAAGTGATGTTGAATATACTCGACTGTTCCCATTTTTTCAGCACTCAATGGTCTGCTCCTTAATCAGTCAATCGTCTTTTCCCTTTCAGATTGAAAAGCTG